>CAZTDW010000005.1:0-17603 GCA_964611835.1 uncultured Rikenellaceae bacterium
TCAGGAATCCTGACAAGACCATTGTTCTGCCCTGTCTGAAGATTTATAAGGTAAGAGAAATACGAAATTGAATATGTCCGATTTTAAATATCAAAAAACCAGATTATGAGATGTTTATGCTTTGCTTTTCTGTTGTTGTTGATTCCGTCCTGCACAAGAACGACAACTACCCTGTTTATTGAAGCAGAATCTTTTCAGGATAAAGGAGGCTGGGTAACTGACCAGCAGTTTACAGATATCATGGGTTCTCCTTACCTTATGGCACATGGTCTGGGTAAAGCTGTTGATAATGCTTCAGCCAATATAGAAGCGGGTGAAGGAGGCTTGTATCGTTTATGGGTAAGGACTAAGAACTGGACAGCCCCGTTTACTGCCGTACAGACTCCCGGCACTTTCAGAGTGCAGATAAACAGTAAGGAAGTAAGGCATACTTTCGGCAAAGGCTTAGGCAGATGGCATTGGGAGGATGGAGGTAATATAAGGCTAAAGCGAGGTTCCAATAATCTTGTTCTGAAAGACCTTGCCGGTTTTAATGGTCGCGTTGATGCTTTTCTTCTGACAAATGACAGGAAGTTTATACCTCCTGACTCAATACCGGTACTTAATACCATGCGAAAGGAATGGCTCGGACTGCCCTCAGATCCACCCTCAGCAGGAAGCTATGACCTTGTTGTGGCAGGAGGAGGGATAGCAGGGATCTCTGCTTCAATTGCTTCAGCAAGACTTGGACTAAAAGTTGCCCTTATACAAAACAGGCCTGTTCTGGGTGGAAATAACAGCTCTGAGATAAGGGTATGGCGAAGCGGAAAGACTCAGAGAGGCATATACCCTGAGCTGGGCAGAATAGTAGCTGGTCTGGGTGCAGATAAAACTGAGGACATGAAAGATGGCAGGTCTTTCGGCGACAGTATCAAGCTTGATCTTATAAAAGCAGAGCCAAATATTTCGGTTTTTCTCAATTATCATGTATTCAATGCAATAACTGAAGGAAACAGGATAGTAGCCATTGTGGCAAAGAATATTGAGTCAGGCAGGGAACTTAAATTTGAAGCTCCTCTTTTTGCTGACTGTACCGGTGACGGCAACCTGGGTTACCTTGCCGGAGCCGATTTCAGGGTTGGGAGCGAGCTTCGTTCAGATACCGGTGAATCAAAAGCACCTGTCAGCGATACAACCCAGGTACTTGGTTCCAGCCTTTTCTGGTGGAGTTCAAGAGACGAAAAAGATTGTGTCTTTCCCGAATGCCCATGGGCTATGCAGTTTTCAGAGGAAAGCTGTCAACATGCCCTGCAAAGTTCATGGAACTGGGAAAGCGGTTTTTCAGGGAATATGATCACTGACCTTGAAGAGATCAGGGACAACCAGTTGAGGGCTATTTTTGGGAACTGGGATTACCAGAAAAACAGAAGTATCAGGAAAGCAGAATATTCAGTTTTCAGGCTGGAAGAACTGGGTTACATAATAGGAAAAAGGGAATCCAGAAGGCTGATGGGAGACCTGATCATATCACAACATGATCTTGACAATCAGACAGAATACCCCGACGGCTGCGTTGCTGTTGACTGGGGCGTTGACATTCACATTGCAGATCCTGCCAACTCAAAATACTTTCCCGGTGAGGAATTCAGGGCCATTGCACTTCACCAGGGAAAAGAGACCTCACCTCTGTTCCATGTGCCTTACCGGTGCCTATATTCCAGGAATATATCAAATCTCTTCATGGCAGGGAGACATATTAGCACAACACATGTTGCTCATGCGGCCACAAGGGTGCAGAGGTATACGGGAACCTACGGGGAGGTAGTTGGTATTGCGGCAGCCCTTTGCAGAAAGCATGATGTTACACCCCGTGAATTGTATGAAGGTTATCTTATTGACCTTAAAGCTGCACTGGCAGCGGGTGTACCCGGAAAGATTAGATGATTCTGGACATTTATAAAAATTTAATAATATTGTATTGGAATCGGAAACTATAGAATTGAAATAAATTAAATATGATGAAATCAGTAAATAAATCTGAACTGAACCAGGTGGTGGTATGGATCCTCACCATTGTCCGTATAGCCATAGGATGGCATTTCCTTTATGAAGGGATCTCAAAACTGGTGGGAGACGGCTGGAGCTCAGCTCCATTCCTTGCCGGCTCCACGTGGATTTTTGCTCCCTTGTTCAACTCAATGGCTGAAAGCACAGCCATGGTGTCTGTAATTGATTTTCTAAATTTATGGGGAATGATATTTGTTGGTCTGGGCCTTATCTTTGGACTTCTTACACGATGGGCCAGTCTTGGCGGTGCTGTCATGCTGTTCTTCTATTTCATTGCCTATCCGCCTATACCGGGTTATACATTCGGGGTACCTGTTGAAGGCAGTTATTTATGGGTTAACAAAACCCTTATAGAGTTTTTTGTGCTAGTCGGATTTATTTTTATATCATCAGAATATCATTTTGGGACCGACAGGCTTATCCAAAGATGGAAAGAGTCAAAAGTTCACCGGCCGGTACCTGGCCCTCCGGAAGACAGCAGGTCGGGCCTGGGGCGACGTGAACTGATAAAGGATCTTATAACGGTTCCGGCAATGGGTGCCTTTTTATATGCATTCTACAGGAAAAAGAGATGGGACAGCTTTGAAGAAAGATTTCTGAAGGTGGAAGGTATTGATGCCAATTCAAGGGCAACCCTTCTTAGTTTCAATTATGCAACTCTTAATGATCTGAAAGGACAGGTTCCTAAAGGCAATATCCCGTATAAAGATAGAAACGGGCAGGATGCAAAGTTTGAACTAAGCAGGCTGATAATGGGAGGGAACCTTATTGGTGGATGGGCACATGCAAGAGACCTTATTTATGTATCAAAACTGGTAAAAACATATCATACGGATGAAAAAGTGATGCAGACGCTTGCTCTGGGGGAGCAGTGCGGGATCAATGCAATTATTTCAAATCCTCAACACGGCAGGATATTCCAGAAATACAAACACGAATTCAAAAGCAGCATGAAGTTCATTTCCGACTGCGGGATCGATCTTAATTTCCAGAAAGGGATAAAAATGTCACTTGCAGGCGATTTTGATGCACTTTACTGCCAGGGAGAAATTACTGACCGCTGGACCAATCCCGAATACGATGACGGGACTGGAAAAAGTGTGGCGGAAAGGATGGAACTGATACGCCAGGGACTGGAGGAGATCCGGAGTAATGGAAAGCCTGCGGGCATAGGCGCTCACAGAATAGAGGCTATTAAGGTATGCGTTGAGCACGGACTGAAGCCCGATTTCTGGGTCAAAACATGCCACAGCCATAGCTACTGGTCATCAAAAACAGAAACGGAATGGCATGATAACCTGTTCGATTTTGATCCGGAAGAGACGATCAGTTTCATGTCGGGACTGAAGGAACCATGGATTGCTTTCAAAGTGCTGGCTGCCGGTGCAATTAAACCTGAAGAAGGCCTCAAATATGCATTCACCCATGGAGCTGATTTCATATGCCTCGGCATGTATGATTTTCAGATTGTTGAGGACGTGAATATTGCACTTGACACCCTTGGGAACCTGCCTGACCGGCAGCGGCCATGGATGGCATGATGGAACCTCCATGTAGTTGATTATTTTACTATTGTGTTTGTGTATGAAAATAAATGGAGGCTTCATGATCTGTTGTGTTTCTGTACCATGAAGGGTTCATATCTGTGTAATTCATTATTCTGAAAGAAATATCCTTCCTTCTCCGGGAGGAATCTGAAACCGGGTGCCTGTTTCACCTGTCAGTGAATCACGCCGGGATTTTTCAAATTCAATCGTGTAATTATCCTTTGCACCAGGCAGGTTTACTACAATAAGTGCATTTTGGTATGTGCGTGTCCATACATAAGAACTTATCCTTTTCCCCTCTCCTGAAGGAAGTCCGATCTTAATGTCATATTCAGGATACCAGTCGTGGCGATGGCTGGTATTATCAGAGAAAAGGTAGTAAAAGTCACCGATGATAAGTGCATAGCACAAACTCCAGCGCCTGGCTGCAGGGTCCTCATCGGGTTTCTGCCCTTTTTTCGCATCTCCAGGCCATCCTGCATAATCCCGAATTTCTTCAAAGCGTTCGATAAGGCTTATTTTGGGTTCTCTGAGAAGAGATTGTGAATATTGCATCTGCCTGATACATTCATCCCAGTCGGTACGTTCATGACTCCATCCAGATTCATACATTATCCCGTTAATGTAGGGATAGGCAAAATTATAAGTGCCTACATCATAACCTGCATTTACAAGAATCAGGAAGTTATCTCCTATTTCCTTTCGCAATTCACTGAGAAATGCCACCCATGGTTCAGGCTCATTCCTCAAGTTATCATAAAAAACACCATCAACCCCTGTTTCCAGAAGTGCTTTGGTCTGCCTGATCATTTTCTTACGGTATTCGGCATTGTACCAGTCCATCCGATGTGTTCCCGGCCAGAATTGCTGCCTTTCTCCGTTCTTCCGGAGCCACCAGGGATGATCTTCGGGAAGCCAACTGTCGGGGTATTCATAAAAAAGCATATCAGCGATAATCAGGGCATCCGGATTTATCTTATGTATCTGCTGAACACATTTCTTTGCTTCATCGATTGATTCCCTGGTAAATCCTTCTGATAATCCGGTCGGGTCCTTGTCTGGTTTAAGTCCAAGCGAGTTTTGTCCTGCCATAATCAGGTCGTGACGAGCCATACTTTCAATTCCCTTCTCGCCCCTGACGGCAGCCCAGAGCATAGCTATCCGTGGATATGGGGTCTTCGTAAAATCCCTGCGTATCGCAGGATCAGATTCAGACTTACTGATAGTCTGGGCAGAAAGGCTGCTGAAAATCCAGGCTAATAAAATAGTGAGCCTTACACTTTTTATAACCTTCCACATTTGTTTCATTTTTTAAAATATTGTAATACTTAATAACAAATGCTAATTTAGTATTTAGGAATGGCTTTTTAGCATAACTTACTTTCCAGATAATTTTATCAATTTGAAATCATTTTAACTATGACAAAATGTATCGTTACATCAGTCTTATTTCTGATTTCTGTAATCACAGTAAATGGACAGGCGAAAGCTCGTCCGGAAAAACTGAAAAGGTCTGATTGCTTTTTCGGTATTCACTTCGATCTTCATGCTTCGGAGAATATTACGGATGCAGGACGAACGCTTACGTATGAAATGGTAGATACATTCCTCCTGAGGGTTAGGCCTGATTTTATTCAGATTGATTGCAAGGGTCATCCAGGAATTTCAAGCTATCCTACAAAAGTCGGCTTCCATGTAAAAGGCTTCGATAAGGACCCGTTAAAACTTTATCGTGACGTGACAGAAAAGAATAATGTTGCTCTTTTTATGCATTTTTCAGGGGTGTGGGATAATAAAGTTGTACAGGAACATCCCGACTGGTCAGTGATAAAGGCGAATGGCGAAAGAAGCACCCAGAAAGTCTCTTTTTTCAGTCCTTATCTTCAGCAATACATGATTCCGCAGCTTAAGGAACTTGCGTCAGTTTACAGGGTTGACGGAGCATGGGTAGACGGAGAATGCTGGGCTGTTGAGCCGGACTTTGGTGAAGCCTCACTTAAAAGGTTCACACAGGAAACCGGGATAACCGAAATACCCCGGAAGTCTTCTGAAAAATATTGGCCTGATTTCATTGAATATACCCGCAGCCTGTTCAGAAGCCACCTTAAAACCTATGTTGATGCGATACATGCATCAAATCCCGGTTTTCAGGTTACAAGCAACTGGGCTTATTCATCCCTGATGCCTGAAAAGGTAACAACAGATGTTGATTATTTATCGGGAGATGTGACTCCCCAGAACGGTGTTTACCGTTCTGCATTTGAGGCCAGGTGCCTGGCTCCTCAGGGTAAGCCATGGGACCTGATGGCATGGGGCTTCTCCTGGAACGGCAGCGAAATGCCTATGAGTATCAAGTCGGCCGTTCAGCTAAAGCAGGAAGCGGCAGAAATTATTGCCATGGGAGGAGGGGTTCAGTTCTATTTCCAGCAGAACAGGGACCTGTCCATCAAACCATGGCTTGCAGGAATGCTCGAAGATATTGCAGACTTCTGCCGGGGGCGGCAGAAGTTCTGTCACAAGGCAACCCCGGTTCCCCAGGTGGCACTCGTATACCCCTCTGAGTCGTACCAACGGCAAGCGGAAACACCTTACTCACGCCCTACAGGAATGCTGCAGGGAACACTCTATGCCCTTCTCGATTCACAGCTCCCGGTAGAGATACTCATGGAACACCATTTGCCCGGCACCCTTTCAAAGTACAGTTTGGTTGTAGTTCCTGAGTGTGAATCATTGACACAGACATCACTGGATGAGATAAAATCCTATTTGCATAACGGCGGCAGAGTGCTCGTTATCGGAAGTCAGACAGCAGGTATCTTTAAAGGTGAACTTGGTATTAAATCGTCAACAGTTAAATCCAACGCGGCAGCATTTATATCAGCAACAGGACGAATCGGATCGGTAAGATCGGAGATCCTGCAGATTGAACTGGAACGGGGGGCTTTGCCGGTCTCATATTTCTATAAAGGGAGTGATTTCAGAGATCGTGATGAAACTATATCTGCCTCTGTCAATAAGTTCGGTAATGGCCTGATAGCCGGGATTTACTTTAATGCAGGCTCCTCTTATGCCGAAAATAAGACCTTTGTAATAAGGGATCTTATTGACAGTGTGATTAAAGAGATGGATCCCGGATTTATTGCAACCCTTTCAGGCTCAAACCTTGTACATATGACAGTGAACAGAATGAACGGAAGATTTTATTTAAACCTCATTAATACGGCGGGTGAACATACAAGCCAGTCGATAGGGTACGATGAAATTCCGCCTTTGCATAACCTCAATATATCGGTTGCAGCTGATTCACGTCCAACCTATGTGAGACTGCAGCCCGAAGGCAGAGACCTTGAATTCACTTATTCAGGAGGGAAGATTTCTTTCACACTTCCCGAACTTGAGGTGCATTCAATAATTGAGATTTACTGATTTCATGTGGTTTCTATGACACCTCTCGAGAAAAGCAACCTTAATAATTAATTTATCAGTGTATTGGATGGCGAACAAAAATTTCGAATTAACCTTTAAATAGGATTACAATGAGAATATTATCTTTTTTTTTCCTGATTTCATTTCTGATGTCTTGTCTTTCAGAATCCGGGATATCTCCTTCCGGGCTTACTTGTGAGTATCTTAAAAATCCGCCTGTCATAGATGTTGCCAATCCAAGGTTGTCGTGGATAAATAATGCAAGTCCCGGAGAACGGGGGCAAAGCCAGACCGCCTGGGAGATAATGGTCTCAGGATCGAAGGAGGAACTTCTTAACGGGAAGGCTGAATTATGGAATTCGGGAAAAATTATCTCCAGTCAGTCTATTAATGTTCCATATGGCGGGAATAAACTTGCTTCGCATCAGGAATGCTGGTGGCAGGTTAGGGTATGGGACAAGGATGATAAAATGTCAGAATGGAGCGAACCGGCTTTTTTTAGAATGGGATTGCTCGATCAGGCGGAATGGAAGGCCAGGTGGATAGGAGCTCCCTGGCAGGGGGAAGAGGCCCTTCCGAAGCCATCCAATCCGGGCGCAGCTATGCCGGCACAACTGCCCCCACCTGCACCCTTCCTGAGAAAGAAATTCACTGTCGGTAAGGAGATTGCAAATGCAATTGCATATACCACCGGACTTGGATATTTCGAACTTTATCTTAACGGTAACATGGTTGGTTCTGATGTGCTGGTACCTAACCAGACAAACTATGGAAAAAGACCGGGCCTCACTGAAGAGAATATTCCACTTCCTGATAATTTCAGAGAATACAGGGTAATGTACCTTGCATATGATGTGAAAGATCTTTTGACTGAAAATGAAAATGTAATCGGAGCCATCCTGGGTAACGGATTTTACAATCCTGCCAAATACTGGTGCGGTGCATACGGAACACCCAGATTTATATTGCAGCTTTATATTAAATACACCGATGGTACAGAAGATATTGTCACAAGCGATGAATCCTGGAAAGCAGCAAAGAGTCCTTTGTTTATGGATATGGTTTACTATGGTGAGCATTATGATGCAAGGTTTGAGAAACAGGGATGGTGTAAACCGGGTTTTGATGATACTGACTGGGAGCCCGTAGCTCTCAGAAAACCGCCGGAAGGAAAGTTAACAGCTCATATGGCTGAATCCGACAGGGTTATGGAGATACTTGAACCTGTGACCATTGAAAAGCTTGGTGAGGGCAGGTTTAAAGTCGATTTCGGACAGGAAATCTCGGGATGGATACATTTTAAGAATGTAAAAGGAGAGGAAGGCAGAAAACTTGAAATAAAGTACCTGCATCCTTATTCACCGAACGGTGAGAATTCATATACATTTAAAGGTGGTGAACCGGAATCCTATCATCCCCGTTTTACATGGTTCGTTTTCAGGGAAGTTGAACTTGCTAACTGGCCGGGCGATCTGACAAAGGAAAAGATAAATGCCGAAGCTGTTTATACAAATGTTGAAACAACAGGCAGATTCAGATGCTCCAACCAGCTCCTTGAAGATATCAACAGAATATGGTGGAGGAGCCAGACCGATAATATGCATGGCGGAATTGCCAGTGACTGTCCCAACAGGGAACGATCGCCATATACCGGCGACGGTCAGGTAGCCTGCGTTACAGTAATGCATAACTTCGATGCAAGGGCTTTCTACAAGAAGTGGATAGATGACATAATTGGAGCATCCAACGAGGAGACAGGATATGTGCCGAACGGAGCTCCATGGCAACCAGGCTGCGGAGGCGGGGTGGCATGGGGAGCTGCAATAAACATCATGCCATGGGAATTCTACCTCCATTACGGCGATACAAACATCCTCAGAGACAGCTATGATGCCATGAAGGGATATATCAGGTATATGCTCACCTGGACAGATGATGATGGAATAATGTTTTCACAGGCTAAGGGAAAGGACGGAAAACCCCTCAGATGGCTTAATCTGGGCGACTGGGCCCAGCCATTTGAGCTCCCTCCCGATAATATGGTCCATACTTTCTACCTGTGGCGCTGTGCCAACATTACTGCCAGGGTGGCAGGCATACTTGGACAACCTGAAGATGCAGAAAAATATAGTGCCATCGCCGAAAAAACAAAACAAGCCTTCCATAAAAAGTTCTATGATCCTGAGAAAGGAACATACGGGCCTTATGGTGGTAATATCTTTGCACTGTGCATGGGAGTACCGGAGGAATATAAAGCAGAGGTTATTGCTTCACTCAAGGCCGATATAGAAGCACGCGAAGGTCATCTCGACACAGGAATATTCGGCACACAGTTTTTCTTCGAGGTCCTGACCGAAAACGGACTCAACGAACTGGCATATAATGCAATAAGCAAGCGAACAATGCCCTCATACGGTTACTGGCTCGAACAGGGATCTACAACCTCATGGGAACATTTCGAAAAACCCGGATCGGGTAATCACCCTATGTTTGGAGGCGGCCTTGTATGGCTTTACCGTAAACTGGCAGGACTGAATGCCGATCCCGGCAATCCGGGTTATAAAAGAATAATATTCTGTCCTGAGCCAGTCAGAGATGTATCCTGGGCATCATATTCAAACCTTACTCCATATGGAGTTGCGTCAATTAAATGGGAAAAGACGGATGACCGGTTTAACGCTGAAATTGAAATTCCGGTCGGTTCATCAGCAGTAGTTCATATCCCTGCAAAAGATAAAAACTCTGTTAGTGAAGGAGGTAAGAAGATAAATAAACGGTCAGGTATTATATTCAGGGATTTCAGGGATGGGTACGCCGTATATGAAGTAAATTCAGGTAAATACAGGTTTGAAAGCCTTACCTATAACGACCAGAAACCTGTTAATGCCGGAATGATGAAATAAATTGTTTTCAAGTAATTATGATACTATGCCAGGGAAATTAGTACTATTTCTGTCAGCTCTCTTACTAACGATTACTGTCAATTCGCAGGTGAGATGGGAACATATTTCAAGTGCCACAGGCGCAATTGAAGTGCCGAACAGGGGTAATCAGCAGACATCGGCAGCAGTTGCCGACTTTGACAATGACGGGATTAATGACTTCTGCATAAGTGAGAGGACTGCTGCTCCTGGTCTGGTTTGGTATAAACGGACTCCAACGGGCTGGAAGAAATATGTTGTGGAAGATGCCATTTGCTTCATTGAAGCCGGAACGATAGCCTTTGACGTTGATAATGACGGAGATAAGGATATCATTGCAGGAGGCGAGTCAAAAACGAACCAGGTCTGGTGGTGGGAAAATCCTTATCCCGACTTCAGTAAACCTGCCTGGCCGCGGTATCTGATAAGGAATACCGGAGGCAAAAAGGTCCATGATCAGATAACCGGTGATTTTGATGGAGACAAAAAGGAGGATCTGGTTTTCTGGGCCCAGGGAGACGGGACACTCTATTTTACCAGGATACCTGACGATCCATACGCCCCGGAGAACTGGAAATTAATTCCTGTTTACAGGTATTACAGCGATAGCCAGATGGAACAGCACGGGATATATCCATCATGGAAAGGCACCAACGAACACGAAGGCCTTACTTCTGCCGACGTAGACGGTGACTTCGTACCTGATATTGTTGGAGGTGGACTGTGGTTCAAATACCTTGGCAATGACAGTTTCTCATACAATACTGTCGATGCAGCTTATACCTTCAGCAGGTCGGCAGCCGGACAACTGGTCAAAGGAGGAAGACCTGAAATCATTCTGGTGGTAGGTGACGGACTTGCTCCGATGTATTTGTATGAGTATAAGAAGAACACCTGGGTGAAGAAGGAAATTGTATCCGAGGTAAGCAACGGACATTCTCTTGCAGTTATCGATTTCAACGGGGATGGCAATATGGATATATGGTACGCCGAAATGACACTTGGAGGACATAAAGAAGCAGTAAACCGCATTCTTTCTGGCGATGGGGAAGGCAATTTTAGTAAAGATATGATCATTTCAAGAGGTATCGATCTTCATGATTCGGAAATTGCAGACCTCGACGGAGATGGCGATCTTGACATCCTGGGTAAGCCTTACGACGGAGATGCGCCCAGGATTGATATATGGCTTCAGAACGGAACTGGAAAAATCATTACGGGTAAATAATCAAATTTGATGTTCGGTAATTTTTTCCCCTCCGGATTAGGAATAATTGCAGCAGGATTGACAGGATTGCCCTTGTCTGCCAGGCAATCTGATGATCAACCTAATGTTATTCTGATTATCACCGACGACCAGGGTTATGGTGATTTCGCATTTACAGGTAATCCTCATGTCAGAACACCTGTGCTCGACAATCTGGCGAAACAGAGTATCCGTTTTAATAATTTCTACGTATGTCCGGTTTCTGCTCCCACCAGGTCTTCACTTATGACAGGCCGCTATTCATTGCGAACCGGAGTAAGGGATACCTATAACGGAGGCGCAATGATGGCCTCTTCAGAGGTCACAATAGCTGAGATGCTGAAAAATGCAGGTTACATTACGGGACAGTTCGGCAAATGGCACCTTGGAGACAATTATCCCATGAGGCCAATAGATCAGGGATTCGATGAGTCGGTAATGCACCTTTCAGGAGGTATGGGCCAGCCCGGCGATATAACTACCTGGCCCGTAAAAGACAGCAGTTATTTTGATCCTGTTCTCTGGCATAACGGCAAAATGCAGAAATACAGGGGCTATTGCTCCGATATTTTTGCAGGTGAAGCAATCAGTTTTATCGAAAATAATAAAAACCGTCCATTTTTCTGTTACCTCGCTTTTAATGCTCCACACACCCCTTTACAGGTACCAGAGGAGTATTATAATATTTACCGGAATATTGATCCGTCAACCGGCTTTCAGGATGACAATAGGCCTTTCCCTGTGATGAACGAAAATGATAAGGAGGATGCAAGAAGGGTGTATGCTATGGTCACAAATATTGATGATAACGTGGGACGGCTTATGAAGAAGCTCGATGAATTGAAGATCGCAGAAAAAACGGTTGTGATATTCATGACAGATAACGGCCCCCAGCAGAGACGCTATAATGCCGGGATGAGGGGACTGAAATCCTCCGTTTACAGGGGAGGGGTCAGGGTGCCGTTTTGGATAAGATATCCCGGTACGAATAGAACCGGAATTGAAATAGAAGCATCTATAGCCGGAATTGATCTGTTTCCCACCCTGGCCGAAATCTGTAACACCGGAATGCCTGAAGGAGTGAAGATCGATGGAATAAGCCTTGCCCCGGCTCTTAGGGGTGAAAAATCGATGATTAATGAACGTTCGCTCTTCTTTTACTGGACCCGGCACTCTCCTGAACTGTATACCAATATTGCATTACAGAAAGACAGATATAAGCTCGTTGGGAATACAGACTTTAATTCTTCCATTAACCAATTTGAACTTTTTGATGTTGAAAAGGATCCATACGAACAAAATAATATCGTAATTGATAATCCTGGCAGGGCAGCGGAACTTAAAAGAGAACTTGACCTCCTTTTCACCGAACTGTCAGGATCGGAAAACCTGATTGACCGCCCCCGGATCGTAATAGGAACCGGGGATGAAAATCCTGTTTTTTTGAACAGGAATGATGCTGACGGGGAATGGGGTATATGGGAGCAGTCAGAAATTCATGGCTTCTGGAGAGTGCTGATAAATGAGGGCAGATATAACCTGAAATTTAAGTTCATTGAACCGGTTACGGAAGGTGGAAGAATGATGGTTGAAACCGGGGCATTCATCAACCAGATTAAGAATGATATAACAGGCACAGACTTCATTGAAATGAAAGACATAAAACTGCCTTCAATCAGGTGCGATCTCGTTCCGTTCTATCTTGTTGGGACTAAGAGAATCTTTCCGTTATGGCTTGAAATAGAGAGAATTGACATTTAGTATTTAACAATATTAAGAAATGTCGATGTTCGTTTAAAAAATTCAGAATTTTTCAATCAGGGGAATAAGTAAAAGTGATCCAATGATTCAGACAAAGATTTTAGCAGGTTGCGCTTGCGGTTTTTCACTTCTATTTACAAATTCATGCAGTGATAGAGCTTTAAAACCTAATGTGCTCTTAATTCTGGCAGATGACCTCAGGGCTGATGCCCTGGGCTGTTATGGGAACAACATTATAAAAACACCTAATACTGACAGGCTTGCAGAAACAGGCATGTTGTTTAAGAACAGCTACATAATGGGAGGCCATCATGGGGCAATTTCTGCACCGAGCCGGGCAATGCTTTTAAGCGGAAAATACCTGTTCAATGTTTACGATAAGCTTGATGGTGTGATTACAATGCCCATGTACTTTGCAACACAAGGATACAGGACATTCGGAACAGGGAAATGGCATAATGAAAAATCAGCTTTTGAGGACAGCTTCCAGCACGGGAAGAATGTATTTCTTGGCGGAATGGCCGATCATTACAATATACCTTTATGCGATATGGATGAAGACGGCAAGCTGTCCCAGCCTGCCATGAAGGGTTTCTCAACTGATCTTTTCACCGCGGCTGCCATAGAATTTATCAATGAATATTCAGAGGGTAGTAAAGAATCACCTTTTTTCTGTTATGTGGCATTTACCGTGCCTCATGATCCATACTCCCCGCGACCGGATTATATTGACAGATACTTCCCTGATTCTGTGAAGCTCCCCGGGAACTTCATGCCTCTGCATCCTTTTGCTTTCGACGATCTGATGGTCAGGGATGAAAATCTGCTCCCATGGCCGAGACCGGCTGAATATGTGAAAATGGTTCTTGCAGATTATTACGGACTTATTGAGCATCTTGACAAAAATATAGGTGATATTATAGGGATTCTTAAAAAGAAAAGGCTATATAAAAATACTATTATTGTTTTTGCATCAGATAACGGACTGGCTATCGGAAGTCATGGATTACTGGGCAAACAGAGCCTTTATGAGCATAGCATGAAAGTGCCTCTCATTATTTCGGGACCAGGAATACCGGAAGGGAAGGAATCAGAAGCTTTTGCATACCTTTTCGACATGTTTCCCACACTTGCCGGTTTATGTTCCCTGCCCGTTCCTGAAGGTGTTGACGGACAAAGCCTGGAACCGGTGATATCCGGTAGGGTTAAGGATATCAGATCATCAGTCTTTACAGCATACCGGAATACAGTCAGAGCAATACGTACAACTGAATGGAAGCTGATACGATACCCTGAAAGAGATTTTACTCAGCTTTTTAACCTGGTAAATGATCCGCTTGAAATGAAAAACCTTTCAGGTGATACAACATTGGAACCGGTTAAAAAGGAATTGTTTGATCTACTCATCGAATGGCAAAAAAAGGCCGGAGATACGATTAATCTTACCTCTCCCGAAATACTTCCACTGGAATATGATTATCGCAACCTTGTCCGCAAGCCCGACAGATGGCAGCCAGAATATACAATAAAGAAATACTTCAATATAGATCTTAATAAGGAAAATGTAAAGAATTAGAGGCTTATGAACAGAATAATCGGTAGTTGTCTTTTGCTGTGCGGCACCCTGGTGACTAAATCCCAGGAAAAACCTAACATTGTTCTGTTTATCGCTGACGATGTAAGCTGCGATGATATAGGATGTTACGGTAATAGTCAGGTTAAGACACCAAATATAGACCGTCTCGCTGTTTCCGGAATAAAATTCTCCAATATGTTTCTGACGGCAAGTTCGTCAAGCCCAAGCCGCAACAGTATTATTACAGGCAGATATCCTCATAATACAGGAGGAGCCGAACTTCACACCGAACCACCCGATTACATGATCTCTTTTCCTGAGATACTTAAGGCAAATGGTTATTATACTGTCCAGGCCGGTAAGTTCCATATGGGTCCCTATGCCCGGAGAGGATTCGACCAGATAAATGATAATAATAAACTAAACGGTGATGGTGGTGAGGAATTGTGGGTTAGATGCCTGCGGGAACGACCCCGTGAAAAACCATTCTTTATGTGGTTTGCTGCAATGGATGCACACCGCCCATGGGGACCCAATGAATTCTCAGGCACTCATAAGCCGGAAGAGGCTGATCCCCCATTCTATCTGGCAAATGGTATGGGAACAAGAGAAGACCTTTCAAAATACTTTGATGAAATAACAAGGTTTGATCACTTTATAGGACTGGTCTGTGATGAACTTAAAAAACAGGGTGTTTACGATAACACAGTTTTAATTATAATGGCTGATAACGGCCGTCCATTCCCACACAGCAAGACGAGAATCAATGATCGCGGGCTCAGAACCCCTTTCATAATTCACTGGCCCGGGGGTATTGGTATAAAACCTGCGGAGTGCAAAGCCCTTCTGAGTGCGATCGATATTGCGCCCACAATCCTTTCAATTTCCGGGGACCAAGCGCCTGATCATGTCCAGGGGTACAGTTTCGTCAGACTTTTGAAAAAACCTGCACGGAAATTCCGTAACTATGTTTTTGCCGAACATAACTGGCACGATTATGAAGCACACGAACGCATGGTCAGGTCAAAGGATTTTCTTTATATCCTGAATTCAAGGCCTCTTTTCCCACAATCAGGACCGGCCGATGCAATAGGAAGTCCTTCATATATTGAACTCGACAGTCTTAACAGACTTGGCCTGCTGACCTCGGAACAGGCTGATATATTCACTGCCCCGCGGGCTTCAGAGGAATTTTACGACTGCAGGAAAGATCCTGACCAGTTCAATAACTTAGCAGGGAACAGTGAATACTCAAAGAAAAAAGACCTTATGGCGGCCATCCTGAAAGAATGGATGGATGAAACAGGCGATAATGTTCCTGATAACCTCACAAAAGACTGGTATGAACGGGTACCGGGATATGTTACCACACCTCATATAAACATCAGGGGTGAACCGGTGGACAAAAAGAACAATGCAACGATGAATAATAAAAAAGGAAAATTCTGATGAATAAAAAGTTAACTGGATTAGTTTCCCTGGCTTTTACCGCGGGACTGTGTCATGCACAGGCTTCAAAACCTAACATTGTCTTTATCCTGACGGATGACATGGGCTGGAAGGATCTTGCATGTTATGGTAATAGATTCACTGAGACGCCAAACATTAATGCCCTTGCTGGCAGTGGTATAAGATTTACACAGGCTTATGCAGCCTGTCCGGTGAGTTCTCCTACCAGAGCTTCAATCCTTACTGGAAAATACCCGGCACGGCTCCAGCTTACGAACTTCATTGCCGGTAATCGCACTGATCCGCAATCACCGGTGCTGCCTGCTCAATGGAAACCATATCTCGAAGCTCAGGAGATAACAATTGCCGAGTTGTTGCAGGGAAAAGGTTATTCAACGGGAATGGTCGGGAAATGGCATCTTGGAGGTCATGATTCGATAGCGCCATGGAACCAGGGTTTCAGTTACACAAGAATGATCGGGAAGAACGGCCTGGATTATTATAATTATTCAATTTTCAGTGATTCATATAATGATGAATATGTTGATAATGGTACGGAATACCTTACTGATAAGCTTACAGAATATGGCGTTGAATTCATAGAAAAAAACGAAAATAAGCCTTTTTTCCTGTACCTGGCTTATTCGGCACCACATGTGGTGATTGTACCACGGCCCGATAAGCTGATGAAATACTTCCGGAAATACAATGAATCAGAAGAGAAGTTCAATCCTTACTATTCTGCAATGGTGGAAAGCATTGATGACGGGGTGGGGAAAATTGTCGGGATCCTGAGGGAGAAAGGAATCATAAATAATACCATAATCATATTTACAAGTGATAATGGCGGACTTGGTCTGGATGAACTCGGACCAACACCCACATCACTTCTTCCACTTAGAAAATGGAAGGGGCATGTTTATGAAGGAGGTATCAGGGTGCCGGCAATAGTCTGCTGGCCCGGATTTATTGACCCCGGTTCGGTTTCTGATGAGTATTTCAGCACAGTGGATTATCTGCCCACAATCGCGGCAATTGCGGGTATCAATGATATCCCTGAAGGAGTTGATGGCGTGAATATCACAAGCCTTCTTCTGGAGCCAGGAAAGAAGAATAGCAGTGAAAGAGCGCTCTTCTGGCATTATCCGCACTTTTCCAACCAGCTTGGCAGGCCTGCTGGGGCTGTCAGGTTCGGTGATTTCAAGCTGGTTGAACTGTATGAATCGCAAAAGCTGGAATTATATGATCTGAAAAACGATGTATCTGAATCCCTCGATATTTCGAAAAAGAATAAATCCAAAACAAAAGAACTCAATAAACTTCTTTCTGACTGGCTAAAGGATATGAATGCACAGATGCCTTTACCAAACCCCGGTTTTAAAGCCCACTGACAATGAGTCTCCTTTCATTGGTGCATTCATGGCCTTCCTCTTTTGCCACTAATGCACTAATGACAAAATCTGGTTATTACAAATATTTTGGATTGATGGGGTTTCATTAGTGCATTCATGGCCTCCCTCTTTTGCCACTAATGCACGAATGTCACAATCTGATCTTTAATAAAATTTTGGGAATGATGACAAAATCTGGTTATTACAAATATTTTGGATTGATGGGGTTTCATTAGTGCA
>CAZTDW010000005.1:17703-53424 GCA_964611835.1 uncultured Rikenellaceae bacterium
TTCGTGGCATATATTTTCGCCACTAATGCACGAATGGTGAATCAGGAGAGATTGATTTGAAATAATCTTACTATTTTAGATAGACCTTTTATCAGAATTAGCATCAAGTCAAACGATCCTTTATGATACTCAAATCAAAAATTATTGAGGTAACAGCCGATAACCTGGGAGATCATCCGGGAGCGATCTGTTTTATAAACCCTAAAAATCAGTACTACGACCTTAAGGTCAGCTGGTTGAAAGAGCAGTTCAAAACAGGCCTGAGGATCAAACTGCTTTATATCGAAGGGGAAAAGAATCCCGGGGGATTTATCGAGTATGTCCCCGGAAAATCTTGCTGGAGACCGGTCAGTGCCAAAGGATATATGTTCATTCACTGTATCTGGACAAACGGGAAAAAATATCAGCACCAGGGTCTTGGAAGGTTATTGGTAAATGAAGTCGAGAAAGATGCTGCAGGAATGAATGGCGTGGCAGTAATGACCAGCGAAGGACCATTTATGGCTAATAAAAACATTTTCCTGAAAAACGGATACTCGGTTGCTGCGGAGTCAGGAAAAGACCAGTTATTGTATAAACCATTCAGAGAGGCACCTATACCTGTTTTCATGGACCATGGACTCTTGCCGGAAAATAGAAAAGGACTTATTATGGCTTACTCAAAACAATGTCCCTGGGTGGCCAGATTTATTGAAGAGGTTAATCCTGTTCTTAAAAGAGAAAATATGAATCCATGTATTATTGAGATTAATACTCCTGAAGAAGCACAGAAAGCTCCCATGCCTTATGGTGTATTTAATCTGATTTATAATGGAAAGATATTGGCAGACAGATATATATCACTTACACGTTTTGAAAATATCATTAAAAAAGAGATCAGGTAAACAGAGACCGGACTATAACAGGAATCATTATAAAGCCTCGTTTTCGAAAGAGCAAACAGAAGAAATGTCACAAGTGCTTACTTTGGAAAGAAAGAAATAGAAATACATAGTATCATGAAGAATTATTATGTTTTTTTAGTATTTACTTTTATTATTCTCATCAATTCCTGCAAGGAAGAAACGGGCAATAATATTAAACCATGGAGTGAAAATCCCCGTTACTGGCAGTACAAAGGTAAACCTGCCCTGCTGCTGGGTGCCACTGATAATGACAACCTCTTCCAGAACAACAATGTCGAATCGCATCTGGACAGCCTGAAAAATTTCGGGGGAAATTACATCAGGAACACAATGAGTGATCGTGATCCGGGCAATATATATGCCTTTGCTCATACGAGTCAGGGCAAATATGACCTTGATAAATGGAACAATGAGTACTGGCAGAGATTTGAAAAACTGCTTAAGCTGGCAGAAGAAAGAGATATTATTGTACAGATCGAAATATGGGACCGATTCGACCATTCCCGCGATCCATGGCTGACAGATCCTTATAATCCGAAAAATAATATTAATTATACTTACTCTGAAGCACGTTTAGATTCAGTTTATCCGCTCCATCCGGGAAATAATAAGCAGCCGTTCTTTTTTACGGTGCCCCACTTACAGAATAATGAAGTGCTTTTAAAATACCAGAAAGCTTTCGTTGAAAAACTGCTCTCTATTTCACTAAACTATGGCAATGTGCTGTATTGCATAGATAATGAGACCAGTGGGGTTGAAGAATGGGCGACATTCTGGGCCGGATTCATCAGTGATAATTCAAAAAACAAAGAAATATATATAACGCAGATGTGGGATGACTGGGATGTTAAAGAGCCTGTACATAAAAGGACATTGGACCATCCTGAGCGGTATGGTTATATCGATATATCACAAAACAGCCAGCTGCCCGGAAGGCAAAACTGGGATAATGCACAGTATGTCCTCAATTACATAAAAGGAAATCCCAGACCTGTGAACAGTACAAAAATTTATGGCAGCGACCGCGGCAGCTGGCTCGACAGGGGAATAACAACTGAGCATGCTGTTCAGACATTTTGCAGGAATATTCTTGGCGGATTTGCTTCAAGCCGTTTTCACCGGCCGCCATCCGGACTCGGACTAAGCAGGATTTCTGTTAATTGTCTTATGACCATTCGCAAGATTGAAGAAAAAGTTAAAATGTGGGAAATAAGCCCAAGGATGGATCTTCTTGGAAATAATGAACCTGACAAGGTATATATGTCAGCCAAAGAGGGTGAATACTATATTATTTATTTCACAGAACCGGCCTCAACAGAACTTGATTTATCCGGATACAATAATAATTTCAATATTGACTGGATATCTCTCAGAGATGCTGAATGGAAAAAGTCAGAATCCATCACCGGCGGAACCAGGATACAGATAACATCCGATTTTGCTGATGGCGCTTTTGCAGTCCTTTCAGTGAGAAAAAAGTAACAGGCGATCAAAACATAATATTTTTCAATGTGAAAACAGGTCATTTAAAATGGGTCTTACCCGGATTATGTGTGGCAAGTTCCACTCTCAGCTCCTGTACTAACACACCGCCCCAACCGAATATTCTTATCATTCTTGCTGATGACATGGGTTGGGGTGATGTGAATGCCAATAATAATGAATCTGTTCATACCCCCGTGCTTAACAGGCTTAAGTCTGAAAGCCTTAGCTTCGACCGTTTTTATGTATGTCCGCTAAGTGCCCCGACCAGGGCTGAAATGCTTACCGGAAGGTATTTTCTGCGTACAGGCGTTTCTTCTGTAACCAGAGGATATGAGAACATGAGAACCGAAGAGGTAACAATTGCGGAAGTTCTGAAAGAGAACGGATACACTACCGGATGCTTCGGGAAATGGCATAACGGGCGCTATTGGCCCCAACATCCCAACAGGCAGGGATTTGATGAGTATGTCGGATTCCCTGTCGGACACCTGGGATATTATTTCGATGCATTCTTCCTCCATAATGATGAGGAAAAACAGTCAGAAGGCTACACAAGCGATTATTTTACTGAACAGGCTATCAGTTTTCTTCAGAGGAATCAGGAGAATCCATTTCTCTGTTATATACCTTATAATGTTCCTCATTCACCATTTCAGGTACCTGCAGAATATTTTAATAAATACAGATCGTCAGGACTCGATTCAACATTATCCTCAGTATACGGAATGGTGGAAAATATGGATGAGAATATCGGCAGAGTTCTGGACAAGCTCAAAGAACTTTCTCTCGATGATAATACCATAGTAATCTTTTTTTCCGACAACGGGCCAAATACTGACCGATACAACGGCGGCATGAAGGGGAGAAAGGGATCTGTTGACGAGGGAGGAGTGAGAGTCCCATTCTATATTAAATGGCCGGGCCGGATAAGCCCGGGGACTACATCCCAGCTTGCCCAGGATATTGATATTATGCCAACTCTTCTTGGGTTATGCGGCGTACAGCCTACTGCTGAATTGCCTTTAGATGGGATGAATCTCTCTCCTGTTCTTTTCGGGAAAAAGAAAGAATTTGACAGGACCATTTTTTCACGCCAGGGTAATCTCCCAGTCGAAAACTGCAACAGCTCGGTGAGAAATGACAGGTACCGTCTGGTTCTTACAGGGAAAGACACTCTCTTATACGATATGCAGAAAGATCCCTCACAAAGTACAGATATTTTTGACATTGAAACCAATACAGGTTTGCAGCTGCTTTCTGAGCTGGTAAGTCTGAACAATGAGCTGGTTTCGGCCTATGAACCTGTAACAACAATTGAAGCCGGCTTTAGTGAAGAAAAGAGTTTTACCCTTCCGGTACAGGATGCTTCTCTTACAGGAAAAGTAAGATACTCCAGCATTCATCCCAATCAGTCACATACCGACAACTGGATACAGGAGGGCGATTCCATATACTGGAGGCTGAATATCCAGAGTCCCGGAACATTCAGGATTGAAATGCAGTATGGCTGCGATGATGGAAAAACCGGCAGCAGTTTCACATTGAAATCAGGTTCTGAATCTTTACTGTTTGACATCGACACCCCTTTCAACTCTGTTATTCTTCCTGAACGAGACTATGTAAAAAGAACTGAATCCGTAGAACGGACATGGGACTGGATGGAGATTGGAGATATGGCCTTGTCAGGCGGGCCGAATACAATAATACTGAAACTTGTGAAAAAGAATAAGTCGGAAGCAGCTCTCATCAAAGCTTTAAGATTCACAAAAGTCATATGATCTGTTCAGCTAGTCAGACTGCAGCACCATCATGCTTTCTTGCTATAATTGTGTGGGATTGTACCATTAAACTCTAAGAAGATGAGAAGAATTTGTTTAAACCTCTGTTTACTCCTGTTTCTGAATGTATTATGCAGTGCCCAGGAATACAGTCTGAAACCTGTTATGGAGATCAGACTCAGCGATAAGATCGGACAACTCAGGGCGGTTCCGGTTAAAATTGGCAATAAATATCCTCATGCCATTGCTGTTATGTATTCAGAAGAGGCAGAAGTTGACCCATGGGAAGGAATGTTCTTTTTCCCAAAGCATAGTCTTAAACTTGCAGTACTTACTACCTCAGGAAAACTTCTCTGGAAAAAAGATCTCGGTGAGGGAGTTGTTCCGGGGATATGGTTCAGCCCTTTATTTGCCTTTGATCTGGATCAGGACGATCGTGATGAAATATGGATAATAAATAATCGTGATCCTCAGCATCCTCTTAATTACAGGTACTATATGCTTGAGAAGCTTGATCCGGAGACCGGAGAACTGATTGCTGAAGTTAAATGGCCGGAGCCTGAAGTTCCCCAGCAGTTATCTCACCTCTATCGCCATTTTATTATGGGAGGATATATAAACGGCAAACCATTGCTCATAACTGCTCAGGGAACTTATGGCCCCATGAGGATTCAGGCATGGAACAGCGATATGTCACTGAGATGGGAAAACTATTTGCCGGGTAATACAAAAGGAGCAAAGGGCAGCCATGTTACTCCTGTGGTTGATATTAACAATGACGGAGTTGACGACCTCCTCTGGGGTGAAAGGTGTTTTGAACTCGATAGAGGTAACCAATTGTTCTGTGCAGATGAAAATAAATGGGAAGGACACTCAGATATCATACAGCCTGTATTCGATTATAAAAATGGAACCTGGTCCTTTTTTACCTGCAGGGAGAGCTTTAATGACCAGTCACCCCGCCTTGTAATGTATGACCGGAATGGATCACTAGAATGGAGTGACGTGGATAAAGGGCATATGGATACCGGATGGGCATCGCGAATTGGCAATAATGGCGAGGCTGTTGTGCTTGGTGTGAGAATAGGTAAAAAAACAAGAACCGCCGAGGGCGAGACCAGGACAGAGGTGGAGGAGTTTACATATGATGCTTTTACCGGAGAAAGGATCAGGTTGGGTTTTGATGTTTATACCACTATACCGGTGGATCTTAATGGTGACGGCATCCATGAGCTTGTTAAGGGATACTTTGAAGGGGACGGTACTGTGATTGACAGAAAAGGTAATATTATTGGAAATATTGGTGGCTTATCAGCCATGGCATGCAAGTTTACAGACTTACAGGGAGAGCAGGTACTTTCATATTCTCATGATGGCTGGTTGAGAATCTGGGCCGATTTAAATGCAAAAGACAATAATAAAGCTTTAGCAAGATATTCACATGCCTTCTATAAAATAAACCGGAAACAAACAGGTAATGGGTATAATCTTTTTACACTTGGTGGAATCTGATGTATTTTTTTTTAAAATGAAACCGCATTAGTTTTATAAAGCTTCACAAGTCAGGATCTCTCTTTATGCTGTAATTTCCTTGAGGCCTTATCAAAGGTGGTTTTAATTGCTTTTATATATTTAGCAACCTTTGTGCCTTCCTTTATTCCTGAGTCCTCGGGATTTGTGGTTCAGTGATTTAGGTTTAACCACGAAATACTCAAAGGTAGCACAAAGGTGTCAAAAGGACTTTTATTACGGCCTTATTGATATCAAAATGATATCAAAACAATATCAAAAAGATATCAAAAAGATATCAAAATGAAATCATAATGATATAAGCCTGATCAGGCAGACCCAGTCTTTCCCATTGTCTTCCGGAGGTTTTCCGGCCGAAACAAACCTTCCGCCGTTCATGGTTTCAACTGTACCTGTCATCAATGCTCCTCCCGATCGGGGATTGAACCATTTAACACTGTAAGAGCCTGGGGGGATCAATATTTCTGTTTGTCCTCCCTCTGGAAGATAGACAGCATAAACCTCTCCTGTTTTGGCCAGGCAGTAATCATTATTTGCTTTTGTAAGCTCGTCAGCACTATTCATTTCTGTGAATGGCAGATATTTATGAAAGAAATCAAGGGCGGTCCTGGTCTGATCCCAGAGCTTGTCACGGCTCCTCCAGTCTTCACAGCTAAGGTCTGAATTAGGGTACATATATCCGAAATACCACTCCACGCCTGCTCCTCCGGCCATAAGATTACCCCACAGTGCCTTGTGCCTGATGGTATCATGTGCCGGGTCAATTTCATCCGGTAAGGCGCCCTTCCAGTGCTGTCCTATCTCATCAAGACATACGACCCATGGATGAGATGAATCCTGCGATTGTTGTATCCAGTATTTTGCATCCTCATGGATCTCATCCACATTACCGCACTGAATGGAAGGCCCTTCTATGTTCCTGAATCCCAGGTAGGCAGTCATGTCTTTTTTTCTCTGCTGGGGTGATGAGTGGGTGTGTACTACTATGAAATTGTCATAGGGATCTGTGTTTCGTATATAAGCGGCCATGATCTTTGTGTCATCGTATGTCTGTCCGTACGGGGAAAAATCAGCAGGTCCATGTTCTTCACCAAGATTCCAGGTTACCGGATGATGGGAAAAACGGGCTATCAGCTCCCTGAGGTATAATTTTCGCTGTACATCAAGATATCCGCAGTCGAGGAGGCATTCATTTTCAGTCTCCTGCAGTACAACGTGCAGCATGATCCCCATCTTCTCTGCATGAGTGAATACTATTTCCCACTGATCGAGCTTGCTGCAGTCGAAACGGTATCTTTCGTTCCTGTCGGTATACGGCCAGACATCCTCTCCGTCACCCAGGATATTCAGCGTAAGAAAATAGACGCTGTTCATTCCTTTTGATGACAGATAGTTAAGTGCACCTATTATTCCCCGGCCCTTTCCGTTTTTCCACTCAGGATCTCCGGTCTTCCAGTCGGCTATGTGCGGTCCATAGCTGTGAAGGCTTCGGTTCGGTGCTGCCTCCCCGTCTCTGGTTTTGCTGATTCCGCCAAAATATGTTCCGTCAAAATCCTTATAACCAAGGAAATTCTCCGGGCTGTCTGCACCGCCTTTCAGGAAGGGTTCTCCGGTCCCCGAATACCTTAAGTACCTGTCGCCGTAATATTGAAGCCTGCCCTTTGCCCTGAAATCAGGCGCCTGTTTATTGGTTTCTCCAACCGTTATGGTTCCCGTTGTGCCGTCAAAAAAACATCTTTCCCCAACGGCCTGACCATCCGAAACTGCCACTCCCTTCCCCTTAAGGAAAATTGCCCTGTAAGTCCAGGTTCCGGCCGAGGGAGGGCAGAAATGTGCACGCCATTTATTTCCCGACCTTGCTGAAGTCTCTGCTGCATCACCGTCTGCAGCGAAATATCCCGGCGAAGTGATCTTCTTCTGCCCGTCAGTAAATTCAATCTCAAACCGGTAGTCGGTAAAAGGATTGACCGTATCATTTTCTGAAGCCGATGGGCCATCGAAGGTAAATGTAATATTGTGCCATACTTTTTCTTCTCCCGTTATCAGCACTCCTGAAGAATCACTGCATGAAGTGAACGGAAGTATCAGGACCGCAACTGAAAACAAAGGGACAATCAGGTTTCTCAGACTATTCATATTTTGGTTTTTTATGGTTTTGTATACTAAGTAAGAATCAGCAATCATCAATCTGACGGGTCAAGTTATCATCTTTTTTGATTTGATCATATATTTTCAACTGAGTTTCAGGCAGGGGAAATTGAAAACTATATGATAAATACTTAAAAAAGTAATGACAACTGTCATATAGTCGTAAATTCGCTTAATTTTGCGCAAAAAATTAACAAAAAAAGCAAAAAGACCGATAAATTGAAAAATGAATTGTCGAAATTCGAGAGGATAACCATAAAGGTTGGCAGCAATGTAATCACCCAGAAGGACGGATCGCTTAACATAGGAAGGATTCTCAGACTGGTTGAGGACATTGCAGTTTTGTGCAAGCAGGGAAAGGAAGTGATACTTGTAACATCCGGTGCGGTGGCTGCAGGCAGGAGTGAGGTCATACCATCGAAAAGAACGAATGTGGTCGGGGCCAAACAGATCTGGGCATCGATAGGTCAGGTGAAGCTGATGGCAAATTATCAGTTCCTGTTCAGTAAATACGGGATGCAGGTAGGACAGCTTCTTGCTACCAAGGAAAGTTTCAGGGACAGAAGGCACTACCTGAATATGAAAAATTGCATAACGGCAATGATCGACAGCAATGTTCTGCCGATACTGAACGAAAATGATTCTATTTCAATCGATGAACTGATGTTTACCGACAATGATGAACTTTCGGGGATGATATCGGCGATGATGGACTGCCATTCTTTATTCATCCTTACAAATGTTGACGGTATATACAGCGCTGATCCGGGCAGCCCGGGGGCAGAACTCATCAAAGACATTTACGTGGATTCCAACAATGTAGCCGGTTGTATCTCGGCAGTGAGATCCGGTTTCGGAAGGGGAGGGATGCTCACCAAATATTCAACGGCAAGAAAAATATCAACGGAAGGGATTGACGTGTTCATTGCAAATGGCAACAGGGACTCCATAATCACTGATATTATCAGGGGGAAAGATGTACCTTTTACTCATTTTCATGCAAATACAAGCAAAAAAAGCGGAGTGAAAAAGTGGCTCAACCATTCCGACACATTTGCAAGAGGCGCAGTAGTCATCAACAATGGCGCCCGTGATGCTGTTTTAAGCGAAAAGGCGAGTCTCCTGTTTATCGGTATCACCCGTGTTGAAGGACATTTTAAAGGCGGCGACATTGTAAGGGTACTTGATGAGGAAGGAAAATATGTTGGGCTGGGACAGACAAAATTTGACTCCGAAAAAACCACAAGACTGATTGGTCAGAAGTACAATAAACCTTTTATTCATTGCGATTTTCTTGTTATCAGCGAAGAGATTAAAAAAACTGTGATGGTTTAATGGTGAAGAAATAACTATGAATCGTATGGTAAGTTCTGAAAAAAACAAAGACTCCTTAAAAGACTCTTTAAAAGACTCCTTTAATGATCCTCTTGAAGATGTCTTCAGGAAGGTGGTGAAAGCAGGCAAAACACTTGCTTCAGTTGATCCTTCTGCAATAAAGGAGATTCTTTTAAAAGTTGCTGACAGAGCGGTTGAAAATGCAGATATTATTCTTGAAGCTAACAGGAAGGATCTTGATCTTATGGACAGGTCGGATCCTAAATATGACCGTTTACTTCTTTCTTCCGAGAGGATAAAGAATATAGCCGCCGATATGAGAAACGTGGCAAATCTTCCTGATCCGCTGGGAAGGATTCTTTCCGAGGAGCATCGCCCTAACGGACTTGTCATCAGAAGAATATCGGTGCCTTTTGGAGTTATCGGAATTATCTATGAGGCACGCCCAAATGTTACTTTTGATGTATTTTCACTTTGCTTCAAAAGCGGAAATGCCTGCATTCTCAAGGGAGGAAGCGATGCTATAAACTCAAATGCCGCAATAGCAGGCCTGATCAGAAAAGTCCTGTCAGAGTGCGGTATAGATGAGAATGTGGTTGTGCTGCTGCCAGCCGGAAGGAAAGAGACAACCGGATTATTAAATGCAAGGCATTATGTCGATCTTATAATACCAAGGGGCGGACGTGACCTGATAGATTTTGTAAGGGAGAATTCTACGATCCCGGTCATAGAAACAGGTGCAGGTGTCTGCCATACATATTTTGATGATTACGGAAACAGGGAAACGGGCAGGATGATTGTACACAATGCAAAAACCAGGAGGGTCAGTGTATGCAATGCCCTCGATTGCCTGATAATTCATGAAAAAAGGCTTGGCGACCTGGATTATATTGTGGGATTGTGCGCCGGTCAGAAGGTTGAAATCCTTGCTGATGAGAAAGCTTTCAATGCACTTGAGGGCAATTATCCCTCCGGACTCCTGAAGAGGGCTGATGAGGACTCATTCGGAACGGAGTTTCTTTCATACAGGATGGCAGTAAAAACGGTCGGTTCATTCGAGGAGGCAGTCTCCCACATTGACCAGTTTGGTTCAAAACACAGCGAAGCAATAATTTCGGAAAACCCTGAAAGAATAAGCAGGTTCTGCAGACTTGTCGACGCCTCTTCAGTCTACTCAAATGCATCCACTGCTTTTACCGACGGTGCAGAATTTGGACTGGGAGCAGAAATTGGCATTTCGACCCAGAAGCTTCATGCAAGAGGACCAATGGCCCTTAATGAGCTCACCACCTATAAGTGGGTTATCGAAGGGAACGGGCAGATAAGAAAATAGATCTTTATTGCTGAAGAGGTACAGGAAAAACTGAATAAACCGGCCGCTAACTGATGACCGGCACCTATTTTTGATTTTTAGAACATTATTCACATGAGATCAGGCATTTTTCGATTATTCAATCTCCTTGCAGGCTTTCTGGCTTCAGTCCTTATGCTGTTTGTCTCGGGAGGCTGCAGTTCTGTCGATGGAGAAGATTTTGATAGTAAAGTTATTGCGTGTAAACCTGAAATTATCAGCATGGGTACGGAAGAGAAATGGACTCGCTGTTTCATGAACTCTGACGGATCAGTCTGTTTCAGGAATTTTGCTAGTCATGATGGCGGTAAAACTTTGTTAGAACTGAATGATACCGTTTTCAGGGATGTGAACGGAGCTCCCGAAAGAGCTGTTTTTGTAAAAAATGATCTCTTTTATGCCCTTGATGGCCCCACCTCCTTTGTTGAACCCGGTGTCTACAAGGGCAAAGCCTGGCGTTCCGTTGACGGAATGAAGACCGTCTCCGTCGAAGAACCGCTTTTCAATATCCCGGGAGGTTGCAAGCCGAAAAACAATATTGAGAACTGGTATGGTATTTTTGTTTACAGAACCATCCTTGAAATTGCTCCTGATCTGTGGTTAATGACCATGTACGGGAACATGGAAACCGACACGCTTATTCCCTGGAACAGAGATGCTAAAAAAGAACTTGAGTATATGATGAGGACCATCATTGTGGTATCAGGAGATCAGGGCCGTACATGGAATTATCTGTCGTCGGTAGCCATACCTGCGGAAGGAGAACCGGTAGGTGAAGGATTTGTCGAACCGGCCATAACAAAACTGAATGACGGAAGGCTTCTCTGCATCATGCGGTCGGGACATCATTTTCCCCTTTATTCATCATGGAGCTCCGATACGGGAAAAACCTGGACGCCCCCGCTTTATACGGGATTTGACCGGGGATGTGATCCCTGCCTGATCACCCTCCACGATGGCCGTGTGGCCCTGAGCTGGGGTAAAAGGTTCCCGGAAGGATGGTCGAAAATATCACCCGAAGGCGATAAAGGATCATTTGAGTATCCGGGAGCAGGATATACCAGTTTGTCAGTCAGCAGTGACGGTGGACAGACATGGGAAACTGATAAGATTATCCGGAATTCAGGGACATGCTATTCCACTATTTTTGAAATTGAACCAGATAACATTTTTATGCAGTGTGACCAGTGGTACTGCAAAATCAGATTGAAAAAGAAATATTGATTTATTCTTTCCCGCAGATCTCGCAGATTGACGGAGATTTATCGGAAATCCACCGGGTCAATTCACTCAATGCGGATTGGCAGCTGCTTCAAAAAAGGCAAATACATTTTCAAGAGGCGTGTCAGGCTGTATATTATGTGCAGGAGCTACAATATATCCGCCATTTTTCCCGAGTATATCGATCCTTCTCCTTACTTCATCCTTTATCATCTGAGGTGTACCGTAAGGCAAAAGCTGCTGAATATCAATGCCTCCAAAAAAGACAAGATCCCTTCCGTAAGTGTTTTTCAGGAAAACTGGATCCATTCCATGGGCCATTGGCTGTATAGGATTAAGAATGTCAAGTCCGACCTCTATGAAATCAGGGATGATCGGCAATATTGATCCGCAGCTGTGCCAGGCGATCTTTATATCAGGCCTGACCTTACGGAATTCAGTGAACATGTACGATATCCTAGGTTTGATTACTTTCCTCCAGAGGTCTGCCTCTATGATCATTCCGTGCTGAAAGCCAAAATCATCGCCGCACCAGAGTATGTCAACCCCCATATTTAGAAGTCTCTTTCCCGCTGCGATAATATAGTTCATGATCTGGTCCATTAAAGCGGGAAGGTACTCAGCCTCCATCAGAAGATCTGTCAGGAATTTTTCAAAACCAGTAAGATACCACGACATTTCAAAGAACATCGTCTCGACATCGCCTATAACTCCGTATTCCCCTGAATAATCCTTCATCATCTTTTCAGCGCAGTCAAATCTGCCGGGTGCATCAGGTTCAGGAAAGGGGTATCCGGTGATATCTTTTATTTCAGAAGCATTTGCCAGCGGAAACTCTGCAAGTTCAGTATAAATTCCGATGTTTTTGAATATCATCCCCCATTCATTCCTTATCCTGCCATCGGGCAGGGTAACTGTAGGATTGTCTGGTGGTGCTGTTGGGGCAATCGCAATAATGTCAACACCCAGGTTTGTCAGGAGATTCATGTGCGAAATTCTTGCCGATTCCATCGCATCAATGGGCTCTTCATATTTAATACCCATGTATTCAGACAGCTTGCCGGCGATCTGAGGTGTCAGTGAAACATATATGGGAGGTCTGTCAGGTTCCCTGTGATTGATTGAAAGCAATGTCCGTTCCCTTGAGTTCATTTCTCCGTTTTGATTGAATATTTTGGCTGCATAATAAAGATGCCTGCAAAGTTTTTTTTTCTTACTTTTACTAAACAGGTAGTAAAAATAAGAAAAAGTATGTACGCATGAAACCTAACGAAAGTATATTGATGACATTGAAAAAGGTAAATAACATAAAACTCAATGTCCGCCTCAGGATAATAGTGGGTTGCATAATCGTGTCGCTGCACTTTAATGTTGCAACCGCTGAAGTTTATCCGGGTGGTGAACTGAAACCCTTAAGGGTAGCACTGGTAATAGGTGACCAGTGGGATGATCCGGCCAGTTATCTTATAAATCTGCCCGGACCGACAGGCAGTTATTCGGGATATGATTCACGTCCTGATGTTCAGGGTGCATCCGACTTTCACGACCTGGCTGTTCTGCTTAAGTCCTGGGGTATTCCGTTTGACGTTATCCGGCTTGACCAGCAACTGCTCGACCGGTATGTTTTCCTTGATATGCATGATAATCCGGTTTACGGTACCATTATCTGGGATGTGAATGACAGCAAAAACCTTATGCCTTCGGATATCTCGATGATAACCGAAATGGTAGCTGAATATGGTACAGGGCTTATTTCCATAGCCGACAGGATAACACAGCATCCGATACAGGAATTGCTGGGCATTAAATACATCGGAGGGTGGGAGAGTAATGATCCCTTTTCAGTGACCACAGATCACTATATTACAAAGGGTGTGAAAAAAGATTTCGTGGTTGAGCCTGGCGCAGAAAATCATGCGAAGCGGCAGCAGGTTGAGGTATTGGATGCCCTGACCATTGTCAGACAGGGGGAATACCCTCAGGTTACGGTCAATGAGTTCCCGTCGGGTGGCAGAAGTGTCTGGATAGGCAATGATCATAATAATCTTTTCACTTCACAGGAGCTGAGAACCATTCTTTGCAGGTCAATTACGTGGACGACAGGATATAATCTGTTCAGGACATGGGAAAATGAGGTTGTGATGATAATGGATGATCCCGGAGGGGCTCAGAATGCCTGGCTGAAACACTGGCACTATGCTCCGTTGTCAGAACAGGATATTGAAAAATATCTGATCTCTCCTCTGCAAAAGAACAAGGCAGTTCTTAACATTAATTTCGTTCCTGCTTTCGTAAATGATGAAAAGAAGAGACTTGAACCCACCTGGAACCAGAAATTCACTGACGGATTCGGTCTGGAACATGACAATATAAGCAGCAAAAGAGGCTATGATAAGGGAATCAGGCTTGGGGTGTTTGAAGTCATGGCTCACGGATTGACGCATATGCAACCCGACCTGGTTTCTGATCCAGGCTGGTATGGATCTGATCTGGAGAAGGAGAGGAGCGAGGTTGTATGGTACCGCGAATTTGGGGATACCAGAAGGGGCGGCGAGATCCCAGCAGCCGAACAGTTATGGAGGATGAAAACCGGAATGGCATGGATTAAGGAACAGTTCGGAGTCACCCCTCTGCAGTTTTGCCCGGGAGGCCTTGGATCATCAGTTTCCTATTTTAACAACACTGCAAAGCTGGCAGGGCTGGCGGGTTACGGCTGGTGCGGCTGGGAGACCGGTTATCTTGGCAAAGATCTGGTGATTACCGGATGGGGATTCTTCGGAACAAGAGAATCTCCGCTCTTTGTCGCGGTATTGCCGGATGCCCATGACTATGGAGTAACGCGCGAACCTGAAAAATTTGCATCGATCTTTAAAGAATACCCCGGCAAAAGGTTTATAGGCATTAATGAGTTTATAGGTTATCTCCATGCTGAAAATTCGGCAAAATGGGAAGAGGATGGCAAAAAGCTTACAATACTGACAGATTATGATCCGCATTATTGTATGGATTTTGCAGACAAGTCCACCTGTTGGAATCTGGAGATATCAGACTGGCTGCTGGCAAGGTGTGGAGGTAAATATTCCGTAAAGGCAGACGGCAGGAAGGTCGAAATCAGGAATGGAAAGATAACAATTCCCGCAGGGACTGGAACACATTCGCTTACAATTGATTTTACAGAGCCCTGATCACCTTCAGAACTGACTTCGCCTACGGCACCGGGCAGATTTATTGTAGTGTCAGAATGATAGTGGATGACTCTCTATTTCTGGAACCAGAGCCAGACCTCCGGATGCATTGTGTAGAGCCTGAATTTATCACCATCAGGTACAAGTATGGGGCTGGAATGATCTCCTTCGACTATGGGATTTCCGGGGTATTTTGTCCAGTGATAAAGATCTTCCGACATGGCCACGTTGGATGTCCAGAGTGAACTTGCTCCGGGATCAGCCCAGGATGCATCAGAGGTGCCATGGTAGAACATATAATACCTGTCGTGGAATTTTATAATCTGATTCGCTGCAACTGCCCCTGAATCATATTCTTCAGGACCTCTTTTAAGTACAGGTTCATCCTGGAAATTGACCCAGGTTTTCTGGTTGTTGGAAACTGCCAGCCAGATAGCGTCATCATTTCTTTCATAGAACAAATACCAGAGATTGTTTTCATGCCAAACGGCAGGTGTCCCGTATGGTCCGGGTATTGTGTCTCCTTCTGTGGTAAGTATCTTGATGTCACCCTGTTCCTGCCAGTTAACACCATCCTCGGAAATTAGGATATGAGCTACATCATTTCTCCCCTCGGCGTACATAACATATTTATTGTCCTCAATGAAAACGAACATATCCTCCGTCCATTTTTCATTGAAAACCGGATTTCTTTCATACCTGGTCCAGTTTATTCCGTCAGGTGATGTGGCGTATCCAAGGTATTTGGTGACCGTATCTTTCCCGTTATAACCGGTGTACCATAATTTGTAAGTGCCATTGTCATTAAGAATAAATCCTCTTTCCCTGATGATCCTGTCCCACGTATCCTGACCTGTCCCTTTGAAGACAGGATTATTATTATACGCGACAAATTCAACCATCTCTTTTGGAAACGGATCCCCCTGCAGTGCAGCTTTGTCAACCTTTTGTTTTGGCCTGCATGATGGAAGAACCAGGATCAACAGGATGGCTGCAAGGACGTATTTTGTTTTCATATCAAGTGTATAAATGATTGAATATTAATTACATAGCTTAGCATAATATCTATGCTTCACTGATTTATGTAATGTTGCAGAACAGAGCATTCAAGCTGGTTTATAATGCTGTATACAAAGCCAAATGTACTAATTTTATTTTCAGGTTATTTTTTCCTCCTTACTTCTGTTATCGTCGAGCTGCTAAGCTGTCCAATCCCTATATCACTAATTCTATATAGCATTGGAACTCTGGAACATATCTGTTTCCCGCAGATCCCGCAGATCTTCGCAGAAAAGTCTCCCAAACAACCCTTCAACCCTTCACCCCTTCAACCCTTCAACCCTTCAACCCTTCAACCCTTCAACCCTTCAACCCTTCAACCTTTCAACCCTTCAACCCTTCGCTTCGTCGCTCAGTCTCTTAGTCTCTAAGTCACCTGCCGCAGGTATTCATTACATGGTTTATTTGAACGGAGTTGCCATATACTTTTCAATATCCGTCCAGTGCCGCAGCATAACCTTCATTTTGAGCTTCAGCTGCCCGATAAGGTCCGGCCCGGGCACAAAAGTATCCTCATATTTTGGGTCGGTTGCATGGCAGATCAGTTCCATACCTCCTGACTGCAGAAGCTCAATAAGTTCCTGCGTGTTGTCCAGTTCATCCCGCATGGCTGTATTAAAGATCTGGAGATCGGGATCTCCGTCCCATGTCGGTGTTTTGTCGGGCCTGTGAGGAGCAAGGCTGAGCTTTTCAACATTACGGTCCCTTACAGCCTGGGCTTCAGCAAAATTCCCCGCGCTCCTCATAATGCTGCTGTGGATCCTTAATGCTTTGGCCATATTGTATATTAAAGCTGATTCGGGGGCTGTTTTACCGATACTTTCCATGAGTGCGGCAGCCCTGCTGATCATCGAAACGTATCTTTTAACCGTGGCTGGCTGGATTATGTTATGACTGCCATGAATATCGATGTAATCCATCCTTGCTTCTTCAACAGAGGGATTGAAAACATGAGGCAGGAAAAATGACTCTTCTTCTTTTGTCAGCAGCTGCGGAGCTATCACAAGAGGACGATTGATATGCCTGGCTGAAACGCCCCAGTATATTCCCGTAACATTGCCTACCGCTGAATTTTTGTATTTTTTAGCCTCCTCAAGTATCATCAGTGCGTCAAAAAGCTTTTTTGCATTGCCCTCACCAGCCCAGTCGATGCACAGATCATCTATTTTTTGCATTCCTGCAATTTCACCTTCAAAGACAGGCGTCTGAAGGTTTTGTATGACAATGTCAGTCACTTTTTCAATTACCGGCATGACTTCATGGCACCGGTCATAGTATGATCTGAAACTCAGGAATACCGTTTTTGTATTTTTAGCTTTGATCTGATTGATCCTGTTCAGAAGTTCGACAGGGTCAAACAATCCTCTTACCGGGTAAAATCCCGAAACACCGCTGCCAATAGTGACCGAATTGTCTGATGCAGTGCCCTGCGCATAACAGTTTTCAGGAAGATTGTTCAGGATATCTTTCATTTCCTCATCCGAGAACATGGATTCTGCCAGGTACACCGAGATCTTTTTACCTGCCCTGGCAGCAGCATCATTGTACAGGTTCATTATTGAAGCAACCCGTTTACCCATTGTTATTTCCCTGCAATGCGACGGACCATTTGGTCCTGAATACTGCCAGTCTGACCAGCATATCCCCGAACCTGCATCATTGGTCTTGAAGGAAAATGTATTGATCTCAGGCACATTTCTTATCAGCTCATCTATCATTCCCGAAACCATTTTACGGCTTTCTTCAAGGTCCATGCAGAGAGAGAATGCCGGATGGTTGCCTCTCCGCGGATGATCAACCCTTGGCCCTCTCAGATGAGGGTATGCTTCGAAGAATTCGTCGGGGAGAAAATTCGGCTCATTGCACCAGAATGCGGCACCCAGTCCGTATTCACGCAAGATTTTTACCCTGGCAAGGAGATACTCACGGTTTTTCTTAACGAACTCCGCCGGGATGAACGGCGCAATCTTTTTATCGGGAAAGAACTTAAAAAGCGTGGGATTATAACTGGCATATTCATACCAGAAATTATTGCCATCGGGTATTTCATGAAATCCCTTGTCGGCAAGCGCACTTATATTCACTTCAACCTTTCCGTATGGTTTAAGCCGTGCTGCCTGAATCACCAGTTCCCTGAACTCGGCAATATCCCGTACAGGTGCATTTATTATAAATACTCTCTGCAAATCATTTTCCTGAGTCATCCCTTTCTCCTCCGGAAGAGATGCGGAAGCATTGTACCCATTAAAAGCAAGAAGGTAAAATGTAATGATCATTATGCCTTTTTTTGTTATCACCTTCATCATTGTCTATATCTTTTTAATTGATTAAATGAATCAGTTCGGGTTTAAGGTTTATTTTTTACTGATCTCCTATTGTGATCGAAAAAGTACCCCAGGTAACATCCCTTCTTATCTTTTTCCAGTCTTTGACCTCATAGCTGGCAAGGAATTTAATCCTGTGGCCGGGAGGACAATCTTCAGCAATATGGATCAGCGATGAGAGTGAATAGCCGTCTCCCCATTTGTCGGGCTGGATTTCATCATACAGGCGTTCACCGTCAATATACGGATCATCATAATAGAGCCTTAGCCGCCGGCTTCCGTTTGAGATCTCGTATATCATTACCGTTTCACCGGGTTCAGCTATATTGTTCCCGTTGCCGCTGCCGAATATTTCACTGTCTCCGTCGTCTATCCCGATCTGTGTAAACTCTGGTGTATCAAAGAAAACAGGTGCATCAAACTCGTCGATCCATGCATGCTTTTTGGCATCCGTGATACTTAGACTGAATCTGATCCTGAATGGAGATCCATCATGCGGAGGATTATTTGAAGCAATGACTTTAAAGGGTACGGTTACCCACATGGCATCGCCCGGTTCCAGCATTTTGAGATGAACAGTGTTTTCAGATATTGAAACACCTTCTTTTTTTGTAGAGAGAACAGCTTTAATATTCTCAGCCCTGCTTCCGCCCCTGTTAAACAGCCTTATGCTTATGCTGCTCTCTTTGTTATGATCCAGAAACAAACCGCTCCCGTTTACCTTATACCCGGCAAGAGTTATTTCCGGAGGAAAACCTTTTCTGAATATTCCTGTCTGATTAACTTCATGATTTACAGTAAAGCTGATCCTTCCTTCCGGGTCGGATCTGACGCTTTTATTTACAATTACATTTGTTGTCTGGTTGTAATCGATCAGTGTGTACTCGGTATCCGGAAGATAAGAAGGTGGAGTTGTGATGTTTATGATCGTGCCCGGAATAGCCGGACCGTCAGGCATCCACGCTTTTGTTGATATGGTAAGCCCTCCTTTAGTAACACCTTTAAGATCAATGAATCCGGGTTTTACAATATTTGATTTTACCTGATATCCCCATACATCAAAATCAGGATACAGGTCAGCATGATGCCACCGTGAAGGTTCGGGCAGGGGATTCTTGAAAGCATTTACCACGAAATCAAATGCATCTTTGAACTGCTCAGGGGTAATGTCGTGACTTCCTTCATATTCAGTAAAAGAAAAGTCAATCCCTGTTTCGTTAAGTCCTCCATTAATTACTTCATTATTAAGATAGTATAATTCACATTCGTTGCTGGTGGCGAATCCAACTTTAATTCCTGACATGTTTTTGAACATGTGCCTCACCTGATAGAGTGAATGCCTTGACGGAGTTCCGATGAAAAACTCCGGTGAGCCTTTTGAACTGTAGGCTGCTCCTACGAGATCGGGATATTTGCCTGCCAGGAAGAATGACATTATACCTCCCATGCTGTGGCCGATTACTCCTCTGTCTGTTCTCCAGGCCAGAGTCCGGTATGTTTCGTCAATATGTTTCACAAACTCCGGGAAATAGTCTTTGAACTGAAATTCATACTTGATGTTCGAATGGTTGCCGATGTTGTACGGACGAATGTCAGATTCAACGGAACGGCCATTCCAGGCAACGAGTATTACACTGTTTTCATTTACCAGTCCGGAAGCCCCTTCAATATCAAGCATGTGATTGCCTGTGTTCCCATGAAAATAGTAGATGACAGGGTAACGTTTTTCCGAATTATGGTAATCAGCCGGAAGAAATATCCGGTACGGCTTTTCCCTGCTGAATACCCTGCTGAAATGCGAATGGTCTTCCTGTGCTCCCAGTTGAAAGAATCCTGATGAAAAAAACAAAATAATGATTGATAGCAGATATTCTCTATTCAATGGGGAATATTTCATCTTGTCAATTATTAATGACCATAAGGCAAATTTAGTATTTATTGCAAATCCTTTCATAAAGGTTTTGTTTAATATTATTCATTGATTAACTATTCTTATGAAAACTTTCAGATATATGCCGGAAAGTAAAGAAGTTGGGTGCTAGTTTCTGGATATCAATGATATAATTTAGTAATATGATATATATCATTATATATGATAATATATAACATATAAATAAATGATATATATCAATACATTAAGTGATAAATCGCAATGCTTTATGTCGTGTTTTAATTGTATCCTGGTCAGTTTATTGTCAGGTTGTAACCGGAGTTACACGAAATCCATCCTTATGTTCAACCGCACTAATTTATTTAGGAGGAAGTCCCGAACCGAAGCCTCCGTCAACAACCACAGATGCACCGGTCATGAACGATGCCTCATCACTGGCCAGGAAGACGGCAACCCTGCCTACTTCCTCTGGCTTTCCGATACGCCAGAGTGCATGCAGCTTACCTGCCTCCTCCCTGGCTTTCAACGGATCTGGTTGTGCCTGGAAATATCCTTCAGCAAGGCCAGCATCAATATATCCCGGACAGATGCAATTCACCCTTATGCCCTCATGTCCGTGATCGATAGCCATCGCTTTTGTGAGGCCTATTATGGCTGCCTTGGTGGTGCAGTAACCTGCACACATGGGTTCTACAAAAAAACCATTGACCGATGACATGTTTACAATGTTACCTTTGCTCTTTTTCAGATGTGGAAGGAAGTATTTGGAGCACAAGAAAATACCTCCCACATTTACTTCCATCTGCCTGTTCCATTCCTCTACAGTGATATCTTCCACCGTCTTGTTCACCTGGATGGCTGCATTGTTTATCAGGGCATCGATCCGACCGAAAGTTGCAATAGTGTAATCAACCAGCTCCATAACCGATGCTGGGTCCGAAACATCAGTCCTGAAAGCATACGCATTCCCTCCTGAGGCTGATATCTCCTTTTTGGTTTCTCCAGCACCTGTGAAATTGATATCGGCCGCGACCACCTTTGCACCCTCCCTTGCGAACTCAACCGCACAGGCTTTCCCTATACCTGATCCTGCTCCGGTTATTACAACTATCCTGTCTTTCATATTCATAATCATATTGTTGCTTTTAGGCTTGTTGTTTATTCACTGTAAGTTATCGTAATACTGATATTTTTACCCGGTTCGGCCAATATAAAAGCATATTCTGAACCTCTTATGGTTCTGGCGGACCAGGATACCGGCCTGGAGTCGGCAGTTATTTTAGTTACCTTCTTTCCTGAAAAGTTAGCAGGTACAATGATTGAAAACTTATCCCTGGATTCCGACAGGTTTTCGAGGATGAATGACAACTGATCTTCTTTCCGTCTTATCTGCCTGAATCTTGCATTATCCCTGGTTTTGATGAAATCAAGAAGCCTCGAGGCAGTCCACACCGGAATATTCAGATCATTAGAATATTTTATCATTTTCAAAAGCGGATCTCTTGCAAAATAATATTCATCATTATGCGATTTTATGCTGATGAATGAGTATATCTCTTCATTAATGCTTCTGTCCATCAATCCTTTGAAGCACTCAAAAAATCCTTCAGGGTCGTGGTTTTCATTATACTGCTGATCGTAAACATTGGTAAGTTGCTGCCAAATATTTATCACGTTTCCATCCGGGGACGCAAACCTCATAGGCAATCCGCTGCCTGTATAATTACCCTGACCAACTCCTGTTGTTCCCAGAAAGTGGCCCTGGGATGAATTATTATCATAATGTGCATAATTCAGGTCGAGGCCGATTCCATGGTTTGCTTCGATCCGGGCTTGTGCGGCAAAATCCTGCCTGCCTGCTGTATCATTTCCGCACCAGACGAACCAGTGATTAACAACTGTATTCATTTTAAGCCCGTACAGATTGGATATATCTTCAATTTTAGCGGCGAGTATACTGTCCATATGATCCCAGCACGGAGAGGATGCCCTGGCGGTACCGTCGGGATGTCCTGAGATCTCGAATCCTTTTGATGACCATCTGTCCACCCACTCCTTCGACACTTTCTCCGTTCGCATCACATAAAGAGACATTCCGGCACCGGCGGAATCAACATCCCGGAACTGCCGGTCAAAATCATTCTCGTTTCTATACTCACCGTCATTGGTTAATGTCACCAGGCATCTCAGCGTATCGGGAAAATACCAGAGTCTAGGCAAAGGCAGCTTCTCTTCACTCATACTGCTTATAAGGTTTGTCAGGAGGTGCATCTGCTCGTCGGCCTGGTTAATGGTATTGCAATCCTGATCAACCCACCCGTCTGTGAAAAGATCCATGGCCCTAAGGCCGGGTATGCTGTCTTTTTCCATGCCTGCAAATTCAGGATTTCCCTGCCTGGTAAGGACTATATTTTCCGGAAGGTTATACATGAAAGCAGCAATGCGGCCTTTTCCCAGAGGTTGAGTTACTACAGCCGGGAATTTTCCCCCCTTAACGTCAGTATTTCCGAACCAGGCAACCACATTTGCAGATTCCGCAAGATATGCTCGATTTTCGGCATGGAGCTGCATCCTGCTACCGATCAGCGATTTCCCCTCATCTGAAGTTGTGTCGATAAAGATATACCCGGGTACAATATCAGTTTCTGATCCTCTGAATCCGAAAAGTGATTCCGGATAATCTGACGGTACGACAGAAATCAGACTGCCTCCTTTTCGGACATAGCGTTCAAGAGATCCCCACAAGGCCGGATCAGATACCTTTTCTGACAGGATAATAACAGGAAATCCTGAAAGAAATGAATTATCCCGGTAAATATTTTTCAGCGACTTACATTCAAACTCATTGAATCCTTCAGCCCGGAGGATCTCCCCCGTGTACATGCCAAAATCATCCTGGCCTGATAACACAAGTACAGGAGCATCTGACCTGTGAGAGGAACATCCTGCAATTCCGACGAAAATACAAACCAGCCAAAGAAATGAATCAGTGATTTTAAAACAGCTTACCATAATGGATATAAGTTATTTGCCGGTTATTCCCTGTTGACAGAGGCTTCTGAAGCGATCATTTCATATATTTCCCTGGCCTTCAGGTACCTTTCACGGGCAACGTTTAGGCTGCTTGTGAAGAACCGGTTCCAGGGCCCTCCGGGTTCAATCTTTTTAAGAATATTGTCAATCCAGGCAACAAAAAACCTGGCATCATCAGCACTGGCTCTCACGGGATTGTTTCTGAATGAAACATATACCGGCGAAGTATGTGACCGGTGTCCGGTCTCATCCATCCGCCTGGCGCAGATCCAGCTGCTTTCCGTTATCGTAAGACTGGTCCTGAGATGCAATGGCGCATCGGGTCCGGCATTACCCGTAATTGATGCAGCGAGTTTCCCGTTGCAGATTATCTCAATTCTTCCTTTCTGTTCACTGACAGAACTCCATGCTGCATCAATTTTGATTTTTCCTTTTCGATTTATTTTTATTTCGTCACCCGGACAAGCATTGCCGTTGACTTTAAGATCTAGGAATTCATTATGTCCGTTTGTTGAAACGACAGTCCTTCCTGATTTTATTCCCTCAATCCAGTTGCTGTAGGTAAGAGGTTTATCTTTGATCTGAACATAGGTAAGAAGTGATCCAAGGGGTTGGCTGTTGTTGCAAGGGAAATCTGTTCCGGCTGTCCAGCCTGGTCTGAAGCCGCAGTTAAGGATCTTATAGTATCCGTTTATACCCGCATCATTCAGCCATACATCTTCTGACAGGAAATCTGCAGTCCCGAGTGCAACTTCAACCGGAAAGTCAATCGGGGTACAGCAGGTCAGCTCATCCGGAATCCCGTCATTAAGATATTGCATATGGCAGAATCCGGTAACTGCATTCTGCGATCTGCCCCATTCAAGGATACTGGATGTGGATTCATCCCATATTGTGCGGGCTTCTTTCAGGCCAAGCAGAATAATATGTCCGCCGAGCGCCTGGTTCTCAAACGTCACTCCTGCCGGATCAAAGTGCCATTCGGCATCCCAGTGGATTATTCTTCCCGGCCCTGACTGTATGGCATCCTTGCCGTTTACCTTTGGCAGGTCGGTTCTGCTGTCTTTAACTTCACCGTTACCCATATCTGCCAGAAGGGTAACCACGGCAAGGTTATTTTGCTCCATCATTGAGAGTATCTCGTTTTCAGGAAGGATAGTTGTCACTTCGCCGCAGTTCCTGTGAACATGTATGTCGCCGGCATACCATCCTGCAGGCTCGGGCTTAGGTCTTTCCGATACTGCCGGATTAAAACAGTCATCCGCAATAATTGTAAAGACACACTCAGGTGGTATTTCGGCCCTGAACGATTTTCCTGAAAATGATAATGATTTATTTTCAGTGAGGTTCTCCTGCCTGTCAGTTATGATCATCTTCATATTTCGCGGAGCATGCAGATTTTCCAGGGTCCCGTTGAGGGTGATGCCAAATAGGTTCCTGTTCTGTCCTGTCATTACCAGGTGTCGGTCAGTGTTGCCGAAGGCATGAGCCTGTATGAGGGTGTCCTGTCCGGTCAGACTTAAACGGACAGCTCCCGGTTTGATGAACTTAATAAGCTGGGCATGCTGATAGAATTGTTTCCTCGGCTTCCATCCATCTGTTGTATGATTGTATTCTATCAGAGGTTTTCCGTCATCAGGTGTCATCCAGAATGCCCAGTCGTTGGGAGGAACATCACCATAACCGTTCCTCCTTCCGTGCTGATATACGCAGTCGAAACCATCCCAGAAAATATACGCGCGGGCATCATCGTCCAGCTGTCCCAGCATATTTGCAATACCTGCTGTTTCCGTAATCCAGAATGCCCTGGAAAGATTGGCCGGCCTGTTAATTATTTCCCGGTAGTTTGATGCATCATTACCGTATTGATGAACACCCCAGCAGGCAAGTTTGTCCATGAGATAGTTGTCTTTAACCATCTCATCCAAAACACCGGTGAACAGCTTGTCGCCTGCTGCATCAGGAGCAACAAAACGGATATCGCTCATTCCGATTGAATCAAGCTTTTTGGCAAGCTTCCTGACAACCCTGACATACTGGACAGGATCAGGCATATTCGGACCCTCGACAATGCCATCAGGATGTTTTTCGTTTACTGACCAGGAGATAACATCAGTCTCATTCATCGGCGAGACAAGGTTGAAATCTATCTTAGCCGTGTTCCTCATATAAAAGAGAAAGGCAGCGATCGATTCTGCAAGCTCTTCTTCCTTATCCGGGCTGATGCTGTAATCCGTTCCTCCCATCCAGCTTTTTGAAAGATCTTTTCCTGCAAGAGGAGCAGGCGAGGGAGGGGCGCCCATGAAGCTGATGACAAGATCCCTGGAAATTCCCTTTTTATTCAGATGCCTCATTGCATCCCATATGCACCTGAACTTTTTGTTGGAAAAAACCGCATTGTAATAGTCCCAGTTGAAATGGAAGGGATCATTGTCATCATTCTCGGCTTCCCAGTCAATCTCCTCGATCACGACCCGGAATATTGTAGCACCAAGCGAGTCGACCAGCATATCGATAGCAGGAAAGATGGTAGCGGCATCTCCATAGTCCCCGCCGTACCACCAGGCCGGATTGATGTTGACTCCGAAGCCATCCAGGATCTGATGCCGTTCAGCACCGTCGATACTGATATTCAATGTCTTTTGCTGTCCGTAAGCTGAAAGTGCAAAGATAAAGAAGGCAGAGGTTAAGAGGAACTTTTCGCATATTCTGGTCAGGTTGCTTTTTCTCATTTTCAAAAGCTTAATATGATTATTATAATGCCATTTATGATAATTAAAAGCGATCAGATTTATATATTTATAAGCCTTCAGTTATCAGCCCGATATCTCCACAACACCAGTATTTTTGTGTCTGATCACAACCGAAAAATCAACTCTGCCGATCTTCTTCAAAGCATATCCATCAGGAGAGTTATCGTTTCTTTTTGGAAGTTCCATACCTCCAATAGTTATTCGGGCCGGCCTGAATGAGAGCCTGAGATATTCAACTCCGTCGGTGGATGTTGCCGTGTATGTGATTTTTCCGGGATCATACCGTACATCTTTGAGCACTATCTCAGAATAGAGTATATGATCCTCGCCCGGGGGCGCCAGTTCGGGCATTCCGGCAAATGCATGGTAAAACATCCTGGGGCATTCACCATAGCAGTCGGACCACCAGCTTAGTATGCCTTTGCTGACAGGGCTCTCAAAGGCCATTCCCAGGGTGTCGTTGCAGTATGTTACCCAGGTAAGTGACCTGAAGGCTTTTTCCCGGTATGACTCATCGCCGGAAATACTGAACCATCGTGCACATTCAGCAGCATAACGTGCAGTCTGATAATCCATCTTGAAGTTGAAAGTGTCCTGTTCTCCGACAATATTGGCACCCCACATAGTTGAAGGCTCGCCCGGCGCGGTCCTGAAAATGAAATGATCTTCAGTCCATCTGATAAGATCCGGAATGTTTGTTTTCCAGTCCGGATCAAGGTCAGGATAATCAAACAGGCAGAGCGCCATATTGCTTGCACTGAGGTTGCTCTTATAGGTATTGCTTTTAATATCGGTATCTGTATGGCCATCGGTCCAGTATCCTGTTTTCATCGGGTATTCGAGTAAAAAATCCCTTATCAGGTTTTTAGCTGCCATGTATTGCGGAACATTTCCTTTACCGGCATCGATCAAATTGTCAAACAGCATGTAACAACCTGTCCAGTTGGCTCCGTAAGGAGCAGTGATCAGCCCTTTGTCCATTATTACCCGGTATGGCAACACCGATTCGGATGAAGTTCCGGGTTTTGCATTTTCTGCAAGCACGTCTGCAATGCTGACAGCTGCTTCGAGGTATTTTCTTTCACCTGACCAGAGATACATCCTGTAATATGTCAGCCCCATTTCACCTGCATGATCTATATGTGTTTCATGCAGGGCAAGCCTTCCCGCACTTGTAAAACCCCTGAAAATTGTATCACCGGCATTTGTTGTTGTATATGGAAATCCAGGCCAGGCAAATTCGGCAGGACTTGTACCGTGTATAATTGTATAGTCAATAAATCTGCGTACAATGTTCATAACAGATGTATCACCGGTGTAGGCATAGTAAAGTCGGGCTGACTCGAACCAATTGGGGATTTTTTCGCCGATATCGTTCATCCAGGTGTCAGGCAGGAGACGGCCGCTGTCGGGTTTGAAGGCGCAATAGAAATAATACTGCGGATATAATGATCGTGGAGGCGGGCCCGGGGAAAGAGGTACTCTGGTCCTGATGAAATTCCATCTGAGCCGGAGGAAGTGATCGAAGGCATTTTCCATGGGGGTATACCATGGCAGAAGCCTGTTATCCTTATCGACCATAACCTGGTGTGTGCAGAATATTACGTCAGTTTTCTGCGGTTTATTACATGATATTGAGAGCAATGTAACGGTTATAAATATGGCATAAATGTAAAATGCTTTCATCTTTGTGTATCAATTGGATCTTAAAATTAAACTATTATGGCAATTATCTGATTGCCTGATTGAAATATCTGAGAGAAATAAATAAGGTTTTACGCCTCACTCATTGGTGTACCCAAATTTGATTTTTGTCAGTTCAATTAAGGAGATCCATTTCATCTGCCCATTTCATATTGTCATCCCTCATACCAACCCTTAAAAACGGTATGGTAGGAGGGATCCCCCTAATCATACTGGAACCACAAACCATTATTAAATCTGAGTGATATTCCAGGCAACCACAATATTAAAAATTATGGAACCGCTCCGCGGTTCGGGATAATAAATTACATAAATCTACTAGCATTGATGAAACCTCTCCGATGTTCCAATAGTCCTAATGTGGTATTGCACAACATTATGGACCTTACCGCGGAGCGGTTAAACCAATACTAGCACGGAATTGTTTTTTGTTGTATTTACCGCGGAGCGGTTTCATCAACGCTAGCACAGAAGTGTATTTATTGTGGTATTTACCGCGTAGCGGTTTCATTAATACTAACTGTTGCAGATACACTCACAGGGGATAAACCGCGGAGCAGTTTCATAAGGTTCCTTCTGTATATAGGTCGCCGCTGTGCGGTTACATATCAAAAAGAACAGGCCTGGCTCTGCAATCCTTTCTGAAAACCACAAAACAGGCAGAAATGTTTTTATCCATAAAATCTTTTTGTAACTTGTCCTTCCTTAAGCTCCTTAAATCCATAGAACAGAATGAATGATACTCCCGGCATAATCCTGATATTCTTTTTTTTCCTGGTTTCGTGCGGAACTGCATCTGAAAAGAAGGAGGTTTTCGAGTTCAGACAAAATGAACAGGGGCTGGAACTTTATGAAGCCGGGGATCCTGTATTTCATTATCAGAAAGAACCTAAGATTATCGGCAGCCAATACATCTGCAACAATTACCTGCATCCACTCTATTCTCTTGACGGTGACACTCTTACCGAAGAAGCGCCTGAGGATCACCCATATCACAGGGGCATCTACTGGGCATGGCACCAGATGTATATTAATGACCAGAGCATTGCCGACGGATGGATCATGGAAAATCTCTCACAGGAGGTGACCGGGCTGATGACCAGAACAGATGATTCATCAGCCACACTTGAAACCGATGTTTTCTGGAAATCTCCCTTATGGCAGAACGGTTCCCCGTTTGTCAGGGAGCATACGGTCATCACAACCCGGAAAAAGGAAAAGACACACCGGATAATCGATTTTGAGATTAGACTAAGAGCACTTACTGAAGGAGTGAGTATCGGCGGATCTGATGACGAGAAGGGTTACGGTGGATTTTGCGTCAGGATAAAGCTTCCCGGGGATGCGGTATTTACCTCCCGTCAGGGATCAGTAACTCCGCAGAATCTGCAGATCGAGGCAGGGCCATGGATGGATATCTCGGGATCACTGGGCCGGGCGGGAAGGAGAAGCGGACTAGCTATCGTATGCGATCCGCAAACCCCGAACTATCCTGCACCATGGATCCTCAGGCAGAAGAGCAGCATGCAGAACATTGTGTATCCGGGGAGGCAGAGGGTAACTCTGCCTGTCGACGGTGACCTTGTTTTAATGTACAGGGTCATAATACATAAAGGACAAACTAATTATCTCAAAAATAATTGTTTATAGATCAATTAATTCATATTGCCGATTGCAGGTTACCGGTTTCTGGTTATTTGATAGTCAAAAATTTTCGACACCCGACAACCAAGCACCCAGTACCCAGCACCAATAATCCCCCAACCATGCAAAAAAGAGTCTACATCTTAACCACCATCCTGATATTCGCTGCCTGCAGAAGTTACAGTCAGGATAATCTGTATTTCAACAGATCACTGCAGGACTTCGCATCGAAAATGCAGATTTCAAGCGGTAATCCCGGGTATCGTGTAGCCGATTCCAGAAGTACACAGATTGAAGGTTCGGAATACTTTAATAAAGAATTCATGGAAGGGGAAATATTCACCTCGGATAATGAACGCTTTACCGGAGTCCCGATGCGATTCAATGCCTACCATGGTGAGGTTGAAGTTATGATGCCCGATCAGACAATATGGTCGCTGACAAATATCAGCAGCATCGTTAAAATCGTCCTTAATTCTTCTACTCTCGTTCACAGGCGATTCATTACAGAAGGGGGTGAGACCTCAGGATTCCTTGCACTTGTTTACAATGGAAAAAATCTGATCTACAGGCGTGACTATAAGGTGTTCATGGAAGGTAAGCCCTCCAACGGGATTGTAAATGAAATCCCTCCAAAAATAGTGGACAGGCCAAAGGAATACTATGTTGATACAGGTAACGGATTGCCCAGATTTTTTAGAAGCTCCCGGGAACTTGCTGAAATTATTGGCAGTCACAGTCAGGAAATAAACTCCTTTGTCAAAAAGGAAAAGATCAATTTCAAAAAAGAAGAAGATCTTGTAAAGCTGTTTTCATATATTGATTCTTTAAATTAAACCGGAAATGAAAAAGTCTGTCAACCTGTTAGTAATATTGTGTGCATTTGCTCTTTTTTGCCTTGCAGGAAGTTGCCGGCAGCAGCAAACGGTTAAACTGAAATCCGCGGATTTTATTGATCCGCCGTCCTCAAACTACATTCATGCCTGGTGGCACTGGCTTGACAATGCCATTACCAGGGAAGGTATTACAAAGGATCTTGAAGCGATGAAGAATCAAGGCATATCAGCTGCAACCATTTTGAACGTAGGGCTTTTTGATGAGAGGGATCTGGGTGTACCCCAGGTGAAATTTGGCACTGAAGAATGGTATCAGATGTTTGAATGGGCCCTTTCAGAGGCCAACAGGCTTGGCATGACGCTGGGTGTGCACAACTGTGATGGTTGGAGTTCCAGCGGAGGCCCGTGGATTGATCCGGCCAATTCGATGAAGAGGTGTGTGTGGAGCAGGTCGGTGGTTGAAGGGGGAAAGAAGGTGGAAATCAGGTTGCAGGAACCGGCTGCCAATTATGATTTCTACAAAGATATCTGCGTCGTTGCGGTTCCTGCTTCAAACGGGATCAATTCATTTCAGGAGGCTGCTCCTGAAATGAAGGTGAATTCGGAGCCGAAAACAAACATTCTTTATGATGCTAATCCTTTCAGCTGCGTTGAAATAAGGAACAGTTCCATAATCGATATTTCCTTTGCCAACGATTTTCAGATGTCATCACTGGCAATCCACCCCAGGGTGGAATTTGCATGGGTAAGTCTCGATGAGATCAGCTTTAAATTTGATCTTAAAGTTTCAAAGGATGGAAAGATATTTAAAACAATTCAGGAGTTTCCCGGACCTGCTTTGAACAGGACAACTGTTCTGGAGACAGGGCAGCTGTCATCAAAATATTTCAGACTGGAATTCAAAGATCTGAAAGGTGTGGGTGTGTTTGACATTTCTGAGATCGAACTTTTGGGTGAATATGAGGAACCTTCCTATCACACGGTGATACCTTTCCACCTGGAAAAAACAGGTACCACGAAAGCACATAAACCGGATGATTTTCAGGTAGAGGGGGAGGATAAGAGGTATTCAGTTCCATCGGAATCAGTTATTGATCTGACGGGCAAAATGGACTCAGAGGGAAATCTTGCATGGGATGCCCCGGAAGGTGACTGGCAGTTGCTGCGGGTAGGATATACAACGACGGGAGCCCAGAATGCGCCGGCTACCAACGCCGGCAGAGGACTGGAATGTGATAAAATGGATACGGCTGCCCTCAACCTGCATTTCAGAAGTTTTCCCTCAAAGCTTGTAAGGCATGCAGGAAAATATACAGGGAATACTTTTGAATACCTCTTTATCGACAGCTGGGAGTGCGGTTATCAGAACTGGACCGGAAATTTTGCCTCGGAATTTGAAAAGCGCAGGCATTACAGCATAATCAACTGGATGCCTGTTATATGCGGCATGACCATTAATGATCCTTCTGCTACCGAAAGATTTCTGAATGACTTTCAGCTTACAATAGCCGAACTGATTGAAGAGAACTATTACCTTCATTTTCACACTCTTTGCATGCAAAACGGACTTAAATCACATGCTGAAGTTATTTACGGAGGAACAGGTTACCCCCCTCTCGACATCCTTCGATCAAACAGTTATGTTGATGTTCCCATGTTCGAATTCTGGGCTACACCCGACAGAGAAACAGGCTTAATAAGCTACAAACCGGTTGAAAAAACTGCCTTTCCGATGCCGGCACATGCCGGAGCCCTTTATGGTAAAAATGTAGTTCCTGCAGAAGCCTATACCGGATATGCAAATTACAGTGAGTACCCATGGGATCTTAAGTTATTCGGTGATAACGCATTCTGTTCGGGAATCAACCAGATGGTGCTTCACAGCTACGTCCACCAGCCGTTTGAAAAGAAGCCGGGAATTACCCTTGGTCAATTCGGTCAGAGTTTTAACAGGCATAATCCATGGTGGGACTTTGCATCACAGTGGTTTACATACCATGCAAGAGTCCAGAACATGTTGCAGCAGGGCGTCACGGTTGCAGATATCCTGTGCTTTGCAGGCGACAGGTTTTATCTCGATCCGGAAAATCAAAGCAACCATAAGCTTCCGGCAGGATACGGTATCCAGCTTTGTAATTATGATATTCTTAAGAATCATTGCCGGGTAGAGGATGGGAAACTCCGGCTTGATAACGGGCTCAGTTATGATATTCTGCTTTTGCCTGATGATGTTTATATGGACCCCGGAACATTTGAAAGAATCAAGGAGCTGATTAAGGCAGGGGCCTCCGTTGCCGGACCCAGACCAACACGGGTGCCCGGGAACCTGAACCATAATGAGAATGATGAAATCCTCAATGAGATCTCTGGAAAAGTATGGGGAGAAGCGGGAACCGGTGAAGTAAAAGAAAACAGGTATGGGAAAGGTCATGTTTACTCCGGTATTGATCTGACGGAGATAATAAATAAACTTGGTATTCAACCCGATCTTTCTTACACCAGTAGTGGAAATGGAAAACTTATTTATATACATAAGAAGGTTGGTTCGGATGATGTTTACTATATTGTAAATCAGGAAGACAATGCTTGTGAATATGAGTGTATGTTTCGAATAAGTGGAAAATATCCTGAAATATGGAATCCGCAGTACGGTACAATCTGCAGTTTGAATGGTTTCAATGAATCTGACGGACGGACAGTTGTAAAGCTTAAGTTTCAACCACGTGAATCACTTTTCATCGTATTCAGGGATGAGCTTTCATCTGATATTCCGGCATACAGTGAGCCTGAACAGAGATATATAGCCGGAGATCTGAGGGGAACTCTTAAATTTGAAGACCTGCCGGGTAAAAAGCCGGTGGAAATAAGCACCCTTAAATCGTGGATTACTTCCAGTGATCCGGAAATAAAATATTATTCCGGCAAGGCCAGATATTCATTGAAGTTTGATCTTCCGGCAGATTTGATAAACCGCAAACCGCTTTATTTATGTATCGACAGTACTAAAACCCCTTATGAAATAAGTATCAATGATCAACCAGCAGGATGTTCAGCTTTTCCCGGTCACCGGTTTGATGTTTCATCCATGGTGAGGGAAAAGGACAATACCGTTGTGATACGGGTTGCCAATCCTTACCGGAACAGGATCATAGGTGATTTTGTTTTGTATGGGTCACTGAAAGATCTATGGACCACTTCCCCGGTCAGCAGCCTTCCCGGAAAGTACCATCCTTTGCTGGAGTCAGGGATTATGGGACCGTTAACCTTTTACTACTGATATAACATATTGATGATGTACCAAAAGCCCTTTGTGTGCCTTTGTGAAAACCTTGGGGTGACTTTGTGGTGAAACAGAACCATGTGAACCACGAAGTGTCACCAAGGGTGGCACGAAGTACACTAAGGACCAAGGATTCGATATGGAGACTCTTAATGCAGTTTAAAGCAATATCTTTCTACCACCATCCTTCAGGCATATTTGTGATGTCATCATTAGCTCCCGGTACGCCGGCTGCAGGTCCATAGAAAACACTTCCTCCGTAGGTTGTAAGGTACAACATCCCGGGATTGTTTACATCGGGTATGGGCCTTTGTCCCCATTTAAACCTGTATCCTTCGATCCTTTGCCATGTCAGGCCTGAATCCTCTGACCGGTAAGCTGCATTCTGAAAAGTATTAATATAGATTATTGCAGGGTTTACAGGATCCATCCCTGCAGAATTTACCCTGATCTTTTCATCAAATATCAGAATCCAGTTTTTTCCGCCATCAGTGGTTTTTATAACACCGCCGCTTGTATCTGTCCCGTCAGTGGTTCTGGGCCAGCAGCAGACATAAATGATATCTGGATTTACAGGATCGATCATAAGGTCATGTGGTCCGTTTATGCCTTCGGGTAAAATAAGCTGTGTCCAGGATTCTGCCTTATCATCACTGTAGTAAATTACACCATCGACAGTATTACCGGCTGACAACCCTCTGGCAAAGAGGGCAAAAAGCCGTCCTTCGCTGTTTTGTCTCAACTGCCATGCAAACAGGTTCTTCCCCAGCCCTTTGTTTGCAATATTCCATGTTCTGCCATCATCAACCGATTTGTAAACGCCTTTGTCAAAAACACCTAAATACATTGTCCTGTTATTTTCCGGAGAAGTTGGGTCAAGAAGAATATTTGTGCAAACGGAATTTTCCGGGATTCCCGTGTTGTCCTTCTGCCATGTCAGTCCCGAATCATGGGAAACGGCAAGTCCCCCTTCATAGTTCTCAAATCCGTACCTTCCAAACATCTTGGTCCGGGGCAGATCGTGAGCATTTGCCCATACAGACCATACTTTTCCTTTTACTGCCGGGTCAAACTCAACATCATAGCAGGTGTTCTGCCAGCTGCGCGGTATCCCGTTGATGGAGTGGAACCAGCTTTTGCCTGCGCTGAAAGTATGAAATAGTCCTATATCGGTATAGCTGATAAAGAAATGGTCGCGGTTGAAAGGATCGAAATGGATCCCATAACATGTTGTAACGTCCAGTCCGGTGCTTGTATAGGATTTGTCGGGATTGTTATGGCTGTACAGCTGGATCCAGGTTTTTCCGCCATCTGCTGTCTTGTATCCCCTTCCGTTGTCTCCTGCGTAGCATACATCGGGATTCCCGGGTGCCGCGCCCATATCAATAGGGCTTCCACCCCAGCCCGGGTCGTAACTTACCTCCATCCATGCTCCCGAGAAATTCTTGGTAAGGTAGCCTTCAAATGAGGATGACACAAGGACCGGCAGCCAGTTTTCACCGGCATCCTCCGTTTTGTAAATGCAATAAAGCGGATCAAAAACGCCGGAGGCATTTTCTCTTGGAAAATCAATTGAGATATAGGCAACTTCAGGTTTGGACTCACAAACTGCCAGGGCTTGTCTGAATGAGGGAAGCATGTCTTTATAAGACTCCTGTGACAGCCCATTATTCACCTGTTTCCATGATTTTCCCATATCGTTGCTAATAAACATGCCTCCTTTTCCACCTGCCCTGAAAGGTGACTGAAGGTATATTATGCTGCCTTTACCGTTCAATCCACCTTCAATTGCAATTATTCTTTCTGACGGCAGGGGGAGGGTAGTCGCTTCACCTGTTGACTTATTAATCCAGGCACATACTTTATCGGAGAAAACAATAACATTATCACTGCTTATTCCCGGAAAGATAGCCAGCACCTTTCTACCCTGCAATGATGCCAGCCTCTTCCATGACTGTCCGTGATCGGAGGTTGCAACAACGTAAACCTCATCAGGTACGGATTCTGTATTTCCTCTCCCCATATAGTCTATCAAAGGAGCAATGCCGAGATATATTAACGAATTATCGGCCGGGTCGATTTCTACTTTCTGGATTGTACCGTCAATTGCATTACTGATTAATTCCGAAGGCATCATACTGGTGCTCTGGATGTTTTCAACCTTTTTTGCACCTGAGATATCGGGATAGATTATTTTCCATGATTCTCCCCGATCTTCCGACATCAGAAGCAGAGAAATCCCTGATCCCCTGTCCTCAC
>CAZTDW010000006.1:0-28344 GCA_964611835.1 uncultured Rikenellaceae bacterium
ATCCCCCCTAATATTCCTGTAAGATGAACCCCTGTGGTGCCTTTTCTGTAATCACTGAATGACAATGGCTTGCCCTCAAAAGGCTTTTTCATTATCAGATAGTTGAAAAGGAAATTACTGGCCAGTACACCCAGGGCAAAAAAGAAAACCGCACCATAGGGAGTGAGCTTGCCGGGCTCCGGATTTACGAAATCGGTAACCATGGAGCTTGCAACAAACCGGTAGAAGAGAGCCATAAGCACCCCTGCCGAGACCGAAAGCATTATACCCTTGCCTGATACCTTCTGTTGTGAAGCACTGTGCTTTTTATATGCAAAAGCGTCGATTATAATTGCCGCAACCACAAGCGCTATCCCTGCAAACAGGATTACAGGATCACCCTTGGGAGTGAAAATGTAGTTGATTATTACTCCCAGGGCCAGGGCGATGCCGACACCTACCGGAAAAGCAAGAGCCATCCCGGCAATTGCCATTGCCGCTACCAGAAGTATATTTGAGGCATTGAAAATTACGCCGCCGACGATCGCTCTGAAAATATTCCCCGTATCAGCCTGACCGATATCGGCCAGAAAACCCCTTCCCTGCGATCCGGAACTGCCAAGGGTGAAGCCCAGAAGCAGAGAAAATATCAGGATGCCAATAACATAATCCCAGTAGAACAGTTCAAATCGCCATGACTTTCCTGCAAGTTTCTGGGTATTGCCCCATGATCCCCAGCATATCATTGTAACTATGCACAGGATCACCGCCAATGAATAGGTTTGTGGAATGAACATGATGTGAAAGATAAAAGTAAAAAGTAAAAAGTAAAAAGTAAAAAGTAAAAAGTAATAAATAATAAATATATAGTAAAGAAATAAAAGAAATAATAGAAATGATTACTTCTTTTAAATTGTGTTTGAAGAATAAATTGTCAGGCAGCCGGGTTTGGGCCCGACAGGATCATTCGAATGAGAATCTGTGATTATCACTCTTTTTTGGCCCCGTTTTGAACACGGTTGCTGATGTTACATAGATTCTCGCAGCAGCCGATTCCGGTCTCTTTTCACCTCTGACCACAAGTTTTACGGTATGTTCCCCGGGATTCAGGTTCATGATATGCCAGATGCTTGTCGTATGCTGCTGTCTTGCAAAATCATAGTAAGTGTCAATTGTCCGGTGAAGCTTCCCGTCAACATAAACGTCAGCTTTGCCTCCGTCCCTGTACCAGTTCCCTTCGAGTGAGATACCCGATCCATTGAAATTCAGAATAAGTTCATCCCCGGCCTTGTCGGAATACATCGACTGTTTCACCGGACTGGTATTGTTACCATTACTTACCTCGTGTGGTCTCCACATCCCTGTAAATGTGAATCCATCTTTGTCAAACACTGAAATCCTTTTGTCAAACAGAGTATTTGGAAAGGATACTTCCAGCACAGGCCTGACCGGTTCCTGCAATCTGATGCTGATCTTTTTATCAGTCACCCTGCCGCCCTCTTTCGCTATAAGGTCAAGAGCATAATTGTAAGTGCTCTGCACTGCTGAGTTAAATGAATAAGTTGTGAAAATGAACAGAGAATCACCTATTGATTTCACGCCATCCTGAATTTCCTCAGGCAGTCCGCTGAAGCCGTTTATTACTCCGAGTACTGCAAGGGCATTTGAAGGATTACAGTCCGAATCCTGGCCGCAGCGTGTTGAGATCTCAAGGGTTTTGTAGGGATCTCCCTCGCCGTACAGTAGTCCCATGACTATGTATGCACCATTGAGTTTGGCATCGATGTTAAAAGTCGAGCCGGCACCGCAAATATCAACTTCCCCCCATTTATCCTCAAGTTCCTGCCAGGCAGCCCTCCAGTCGGAGGGATAGTGCCCGTGAAGCTTTAAAACATCCATTACAATTTTGTGATAATCGCTTTCTTCGGGTAAGGACCTTAATGCCTGTGTTATGACCTTTTTGATGTCTGATTCGAAATATGCTTCCGCATAGAGCGCAGCCACAAATATCCCGCCATACAAGCCTTCGCCATAATTCATAATACGACCTATCTTATCAGCTATCCCTGAAGCGGTCCGGGGCATGCCAGGGCACATGAATCCGATGTAGTCTGCTTCTATCTGGAAGTCAATATCATCGGCATGAATATTATATTCAGGCCTTCCCGACAGCGGAGCGAAGATCGAATCGTAATAGTTTTTCCTTGCCTGCATGTTTGCATGCCACAGGCCATAACCTGCCCTGGCAAACATTTCCTGGTACAGTTTCGGAGAGGCATCGATGCCATATTTATCCATGGCCATAAGGAACGTAAGCTGGACATATATGTCATCCTGCCACATGCTTCCCTTTATGTCTTCCGGTTTCCAGTTTATGGGATCATCATAAATCCTGCCCTGAGCTCTGAACTCTGTTGGTGCTCCGTATGTAACGCCTGCCATCTTTCCGGCCCAGCCGCCGGCAATCTTGTCCTTTAACACTTCAGGATCAATCTGCCTCAAACCGGTATCAGAATTCTTGCAGGAAATCAGACATAGAATAATGGTAAATGATAAAATGGTAAAAGTCTTTTTCATATCCGTAGCGTATTTAATGTCAGTTTATTTTTTTACCGGAATATGCATCATCCTGTCCTCTATGAATGCAGCAATATCAGGAACAGGCATTTTCTGAACCACATAATAATGATTACCTTCCGGATCGTCTATCCATCCATTGCTGCCATCATCATTTACCACGATCTTCCCCCTTACCGTGTCGAAAAAACCGTTTGTTCCATATACACCTATCAGGACAGCTGTTTCATCCCAGCTCATCCGGCCCATTTTGTCCTCTTCCGACATGGGAATGCTTATTCTGAATACATCCTTAACAGGGCTGTTTTCTGCGGGCGACTGCATTACCCTGAGACCTGTCCGGATCTCCCAGCCTATTTCAAATCCTGTGAAAATTACCTTTCCCGGCCAGTTTTCAAAGACGAATTTTGAGGATACTGAGTCAATAAATATATTGAACTCTCTGCCTTCCGGAAATTTACCAGCCATCGACACAAGCACCTTAACCTTTTTCGAAACAAGGTCAGGGCCTGAAAGAGGACTGAATTCGTCGGGCCCCGATTTGAGAAGATTACTCAGATTCGTCAGAAAACCAACGGTAACTATAGTTACGCTTTCATCAGGCGCGCTACCAAGGATTTTTCTGTACAGCGGCACTGCGTCCTGTACGTCAGCAGTTGATTTTATATTGTGATGATATTTTGCAACCAGTGAATCTGCCCAGTGCTGGGTAGAGCCCATATCTGCTCCTTCAGATTTCGGCGCCCCTATTTCAAGACCGGGCCTGTTGAAATATGTATTGATCACTTCAATTGAAGGTGCCACCAGTGGATGTTTGTTTGACGAGACCGTTGCAAGTATTTCAGCTTTTCCGCTGTCGGCCATTGCGTGAAGAAATGCCAGGGCTCCGACATCGTCATAATCCGGACCCAGATCGGTGTCGAATATAATGTTCGGAATCAGGGGTTCAGGTTTGGCAGCAGGATTTGTGCATCCGGCAAATAGTAAAATCAGGGCAATGATGAAGTGAAATTTACTGTTCATGGTTAGCAGGATTATGGTTATATTTTAATGCAGGGGCTTCTTTTCCCTGGCTTGTATAAAAAAATTTATTGCAGCTCCTTCCGGTATGGGGCGGAAGCCTGGGCTCCCATACGTGTAACAGATATTGCCGCAGCTTTGTTGGCGAAATCGACAGCATCCTTTAATTCCTTTCCTTCCGAGATTGCCACAGCCAGGGCCCCGTTGAAAACATCACCTGCTGCCGTTGTATCGACAGCTTTTACCGGGATAACAGGGATCATACCTGAAAATTCCGGATTTAGTAAGAATGCTCCGGCTGCACCCATGGTTATCACAACATTTCTGACTCCTTTCCGGAGAAGTTTTTCAGCAGCTCCCTGGGCAGAGGGGACATCAATAACTTTGATCCCTGTAAGTATTTCGGCCTCAGTTTCATTGGGTGTGATCATGTAAATGCACTCAAGCAGTTCATTGGGCAGCAACCGTGCCGGAGCCGGATTAAGAATGACCCTGATGCCTTTGTGAAACACCTTTTGTGCAACAAATTCCACTGTGCTGATCGGGATCTCAAGCTGCATCAGAAAGACATCGGTAAGATCAGTCTCGAAAGCTGCATCCTCAATGTCATAGGCTGTGAGAGCAGCATTTGAACCGGGAGCAACTACAATGCAGTTCTCTCCGTTTTCGTCTACGGTGATCAGTGCTATGCCCGAAGGATTACGGGCATCCCTTATAATAAAACGTGTGTCTATTCCTTCGAAATTAAAAAGGTGAACCGCCTGTTCACCAAAAAGGTCATTGCCCGTCTTTGTGACAAATGTCACATTCCCGTCCAGCCTGGCAGCAGCAACAGCCTGATTAGCACCCTTCCCGCCCGGATTCATGAGAAAAGTGCCACCAAGGACTGTCTCTCCGGGAGCCGGGAGTTTTTTTGTTTTAACCACCATGTCGGTGTTTGAGCTGCCGATTACTATTATTCTGTTCATATGGGTTTAAGGGGGAAAATTCCAAAACTCTAAGATAGATTTTTCCTGCAAATAAATCAGAAAAAAGATCATCAAAAGAATGAGTCTGAATCAAAAGCAATTACAAAAGCCGGGCATGTATTGGTCTGACCCGGCTTAAGAATAAGTATTTTAATTATCCTTCTGATGTATTTTCCCTCAGGCGATCTTTACCTTTACAACAACTTTCCTTACCGGTCCGGGCTGATTACCCGGAGCTATTTTGGGCTGGTGTGCATCATCCGGGAAGAAAATACCATATGCTCCCTTTGAAAGTGTTACATAATCCCCATCCCCGCCAAGAATTTCAATATCTTTTTCAGGATTGTAAGGTGTGATAACATTCATCTTTCCGATGGTGTTGACGCCAATCTGTTCAACTCCTTCTGCAATGTACTGGATGTCGATGTAATTTCTGTGACATTCCCATTTACCCTGTTCTCTGGGTATGGAATCATATACCTGGACAAGAACAAAAAGGTTTGAACCGTCGAGTTCATATCTGCCTGGCTCCATTGCTGAAAAGTCAGTTTTGGAGATGTATTCAAGTCCTGCAGATATCCTTGGGGATATTGCCGAATAGATCTGCCTGTTTTTGATTATGTCAGCTATCATTACTTATAGTTTTAATTATTAAAAATTTAAATATCTGGTGCTGATCTATATTTTTGCCGGATACTGTTTCCTTATTTTTCTTACCAATTCGACAGCTGTTTTCACATCCTGTTCTATCTGCTTGAAATCCTTGGTTTTGATGAGCTCCGATTTGATGAGTTTTGAGCCCATTCCTACACATATAGCCCCTGCCTTGAACCATTCGGTCAGGTTTGATTCTGTAGGCTCAACCCCTCCGGTAGGCATGATCTGGGTCCATGGCATCGGACCTCCTTTCAATGCCGAGACAAACTTGGGTCCCCCGACTTCCGATCCAGGAAAGATCTTGACTATCTCTGCTCCAAGAGCTTCTGCTCTCGATATTTCAGAAGCAGATCCGCATCCCGGCGACCAGAGTATTTTTCTTCTGTTGAGGACATCGGCCATATCTTCATTAAGGATTGGAGAGACGACAAAATTAGCTCCCAGCTGAACATAAAGCACTGCTGTAGGGGCATCAACAACTGAACCTGCGCCCACGATCATGTCCGGAAATTCAGCCGCAGCAAACTTGTTAAGCTGTTCAAAAACAACATGAGCGTAATCACCCCTGTTTGTGTATTCGAACAGTCTGATACCTCCTTTGTAACATGCTTCGAGAACTTTCTTACACACTTCTGCATCACTGTTGAAAAAAACAGGGATCATGCTTTCTTCTGCCATTTTCAGGGCTACCTGAATTCTTGTAAATCTTGCCATTTTTATTTTTTTCGTTAAAACAAATTCAATTTTTATGTTTCCTTTATTGCGGTTTATCTTGAAACCCTGCCGGATGCATCTCCGCCCATAAGTGTTTCGACCTCTTTTACGTTTACCATATTGAAGTCGCCATTAATAGTATGCTTGAGGCATGAGGCCGCAACTGCGAAATTCAGTGCCCGCTGATCATCACCTGTGAAAGTGAGAAGTCCGTAGATAAGTCCTCCCATGAAACTGTCGCCGCCTCCGACCCTGTCAACAATATGGGTGATATCATAAACCGGAGCTTCATAGAGCTTCTTTCCATCCCACAGTACGCCTGACCATGTGTTATGGTTAGCGTTGATCGATCCGCGGAGCGTGATTATTACCTTCTGAGCCCTGGGGAATTTCTCCATCAGCTGACGGCAAACCGATTCATATGCGGCAGCTTCAACGTGACCTTTTGTGACATCAACACCTTCAGGATGGATGCCGAAAACCTTTTCTGCATCTTCTTCATTTCCAAGGATTATGTCGCATCCTGATACAAGGTCAGGCATCACTTCCGGAGCCTTCTTACCCCATTTCCACAGATTCTTCCTGAAGTTCAGGTCAGTTGACACGGTTATTCCCTTCCTGTTGGCTATTTCGATTGCTTCCTTGCATGCAAGCGCAGCGCCTTCAGATATGGCCGGTGTTATGCCGGTCCAGTGAAACCATGTTACGCCCTCGAAAACCGAATCCCAGTTAACCATTCCCGGCCTGATCTCCGCGATGGCGGAATTTGCCCGGTCGTAAATTACCTTGCTGGGACGTGCTACGGCCCCGTTCTCAAGGAAATATATTCCCATGCGGTCTCCTCCGAAAATGATCTTGTCAGTCCCTACATTGAATCTGCGGAGTTCCATGATGCAGGAATCTGCAATATCGTTTTTTGGAAGTCTGGTCACATAATCGACCTTTAAACCAAAGTTGGCCAGAGATACTGCCACATTGGCTTCTCCTCCTCCGAAAGTTGCATTGAACTGCCTTATCTGGCTGAAACGCTCAAATCCCGGAGTGGCCAGTCTGAGCATTATCTCCCCGAATGTTACTATTCTTTTATTCATATATTAATGATTTTGGATTAATAATGAGATCTTCAATTTTTATTTTCCCCGGAAGGTTTGCTCTTCTTTTCATTCAGAAGTCTCTTTCCGTCGGGAGTGAGAGGCTTATTTCTCCACCAGCTTGCCAGGGTTGATCCGGTGACATTCATCAGAGGGCCATAAATCGCCGGTGCAAGACCGATAGTCGCTATATTTCCCATTGTAAGAGCTAATCCTGACGCCAGACCGCCATTTGCCATACTGACCTCAAATGCCAGTGTCCTGCAATCCCTCTTTGGCAACCTGAACAACCTGCCTGCATTGTATCCCAGTACATAACCAAGAATATTCTGCAAAAGAACAACAAGCAGAAGCAATGCACCGACAGCCAGAAGGCTCTCCTGACCGGCAGCAGTAATGACTGTGACGATTACAGCAATGCCAACCATGGAAATCAGAGAAAGTATTTTCTTCTGCAGCTGAACATCTCCCTTCAGGAAGTGACTGAACAAATAAGCGGCGATAATAGGAAGAACAAAGAATAATCCAAGAGCTTTTGCATTGGCGATCATATATCCTGAAAAGCCTGCCTGATGGACCTTCATGTATATCAGGTTGGCCAGCAAAATGGTTACCACATAGGAAATCAGCTGTATGTTTCTCGAGCGCCTGGTGTTCTTTCCTGCATTTATAAGATTGAAAATAAAGCCTGCAATTATCGGGAATATCATCATGTTGATAATATCCATCATCATGCTCCAGACATTGATCTCAACATACTGACCGCCAATGAGTTTCATGAGAAACGGCGTTACGAAAGGAGATACGATGGTTGTAACCGCGCTTACTGCCACGGCCAGTACGAGATTTGCATTGCATATCAACGACATAACGTTTGAAGCAAGTCCGTTGGGTACACAGCCTACAAGTATGATCCCGGCGGCTATTTCAGTGGGGAAATTAAAAACCCTGACGATCAGCAGAGCGGTCAAAGGCATTATTATGTAATGTCCAAAACCTCCCACAAGAACCCCTTTTGGCACTTTGATCACTCCTGCAAAATCATCAAAGCTCATTTGTGACCCCATCCCGAACATAATTAACTGGAGAAGCGGGACTATAAGCGCTGTTGTTTTGAAGTTGCCGTATGAAAGAAAGAACTGTGGATAGAACATCGCAGCAGCAACTGCCGTGAACATCCACATAGTGAATGAGAGCCCTTTGGTAGCCTGAAATGCTTTTACCCCAAATGAGAGTAAGATGAAAAATGCAATTATAAGCGGCCCGGTCTTGGCCCCGTTGCCTGTCAGTAACATAATAAGGAAGACAAGTAAAATTACAGCATCAACAGCCAACGCTGCCATGTACAGATTCATCTTTTTCATACCGGTCATTTTAAGGATTAATTCAGTTAGTATTTTATTGGGTTCGAAATAATTTGAAAATCATAGATTGATTTTTTGATTCTCCAATTCAAGTGTTGGTTCAGACAAATATAATTCTTGCTTTTATAATAGCCTAATATGTCCGTCATCCTTCAGCAATCACGCGCTCCACCAGCGCTTTCATGTAGCCGATTGAAAATGCCGTACCCGTATTTGGATGAACCATCGACGGGATGTGGTCGGCTATTATAACACCATCGAAATCAACCTCCCTCAGGGCTTTAAGTATCTGATACATATCAGCATAACCATCGTCAAGAAAGGTTTCGGTGAAATGCGGCATGGGCTGATTGACATTACGGAAATGGACCTTGAACAGCTTTTTACGCTCGCCGAAATATTTAATGGTCTCAATGACATCCTTTCCCATCATTGTCCCTCCTTCCAGCCAGCAGCCCACGCAGAGGCACATGCCCACATATGGGCTGTCAGCGATCTCCAGCGCTCTTTTATACCCTTCGAAATTGCCAAAGATACATCTTGGTATACCTCCCAGCTCCTGTACAGGCGGATCATCGGGATGGATGCCGATATAAACCTTCTGTTCCTCGGCGACCGCTGCAGCTTTCTTTATGAAATATTCATAATTTGCCCACAACTCCTCATTTGTATATTTCCTTCCATGGGTGATGGGAGCTTCATACCTTACACCATGCCAGTATCCAGCATCCGCCGAATCGAGATTGAAAGCCCTGGCAACAGCGCCGCCGCGGGTCTTTTCAGTTGCTGTGCTCCAGATCCCGTTTGCCATGTGGGCATATGTGGTATAGTATATCCCGGCTTTTGACAGGTTACGCAGATGAGTAAGATATTCTTCGATCTTTTCATCTCTCCCGGGAAGATTCAGGGTGATCTTATCCTGGTTATGGACATCCCAGTTCCCGAAGCCGTAAACTTTTATACCGTGCGATTCATAAAGTTCACGGCGGCTGTTGTAGTACTCATAACCGGCCTTCTTTGCATCTGTCCATAAAACAACATGTTCGACCCCCATCTGCTGAATAAAGCTTATGTCGGTTTCGGTTGGCTCAACGGGAGCCTGATATGCAATTTTAATATATGGTCCTTCCGGAGGCCAGGCTGACCTGTCCTTAAGGTATGTCACTTTCTTTTCCTCAGTTATGGCCGGGCTTGTCTGGCATGCGTTCAATCCAGCAATTGAAAGGGCGGCAAGCGCCCCGCCTTTTTTGATGAATTCCCTGCGGTTGTTTTTCATTGTATGAAGGTTATGGGACTTAAATCGGTTATCTTAATTTCTTTTCTTATTGGAACTGTTTCCCACAAGAGAATCGGGTATCGTTACCAATTCGATCCCAATCTTTTTACCCAGGTTCCTTGAGTATTGCCTGTCCATGGGATTATTCCAGTGTTCATGTGTCCCAAGGCTTGGCAGCGGCTTACCGCTGTTGTCGGGGTCGTAGGTTATTTTTTCCGGCCAGTTGGCCCTGTCTGCTGCCTGATGAAGATAATCATCAACTCCATTAAGGTTTGGCCTGTCTTCCGAGGCATTGTTTGCAGGATCATGCTTGTTCTTTCCGTTCCATTCGGTGCGAAGTATGTCGAAACAGACAGATTCAAGGGCAACCTGATCCTGTGATACGAAGACCGAGCTGCACCAGTCGTTGGAAAAAGGAGGTGTGAAATATTTAACGGGAGCCCTTGTCTCGCTTGATCCTCCGCCGAACAAACCCTCCACAAGGTAAAGAACAGTATTCTGGCCAAGATATTTGCTGCCCATCAGGTCGACAAGCACCCGGTATTTGCGATATCCGACATTCAGGGGTTTGGATCCTAAGGGAACCATAAGGGCATAGTGAAGATGAGCTGCGTTTTCTCTGGCCTGCGAGCCAAAATGGTTCTTGGCGGTAAGTGTTATGCCGGCCGACATGTGAGGTTTAAGGCATGCCGTATTGATAAGGTAATCGGCATTTTCAAGGACGTCATAAAGTTTGTCGCTCGTGGTTTTGTCGGAATAAAACAGTAGGTCTTTTTCTGTAGGCTTTATCAATGTCCTTCCAAATTTGTCTGAATATTTCCCGGTGTAGGTAATATCAGGGAATTCGCCATGCCACACCTCATAATTGTGCCCGCAGATATCAGTCATGGGATCACCCACCCCGATATCTTTCTGATCTATGCCAAGTTCATTTACAAGTTCCCTCAGAAGCTCGAGAACAACGTACGGACCCGTTTCTGTTGCTCCGAATATCGCCTTCCTTTTTTCTTCGCCGGGCTTCAGTGTTGTTGGATAATAAAATCCTTGATCCTTTTCTTCAGGTTTAAGTCCAAGCCGGGATGTTCCCTGATTGATCTTTATGAAGATCTTTTGCCCTTTCTTATATGTTGTTGCCTTGCCGTACTTTCTCAGGTTGTGGGTCTTAAAGAGCACATCCCATGAATCGGGAATGTTCTTTTTTCCTGTAAGTGCTGTCAATGAGTTCCTCACCATTTCACTTACGACATTGCTGTTGGTGTTCTCCGGCTTGAAGAACCAGTCCTGCCTGTCAAAATTGCTCACGCAGTTCTCATTTGTCGCATCCGGATTCCATACCCATACCACTCGTCCGGGATTTGCTCCCTGTCCAACTCCCATTGGCTGGTTAGGTCCGTCATCAGGTCCGGTAGCCTGTGCTGAGGCTGCAAGTAATTCCAGCGAACCGTGTGTAAGGGAAACAGCCAGTGCGGCTGCTGCGGCAACCACGAACAAAAAGGCAGCAAGGTAACGCGCCCTGAAAAGATTCTGTCCTGCTTTTCTGAATGCCAATACTGCCCCGCCGAGGGAAATGAGGTACACGACAAAACCCGACATAAGGGGGGCGGCGACCCTCATACATGGATAAGTGGCTCTTGAGGGCTTGGGAATAACCCTTATAAGAAACCATGTTGTTGATATTATGCCCATGATAAAAAAGACCAGGCGCGGCGGCAAATGATGTCCTGTCAGCCAGTCTCGCATTTTTCCGGATTTCCCATTCAGCACAGAAACATTAAACTTTATCCTCTTTGTCATTGTCATAATTTTAATGTTAAAACTGATAATTTATGCCAAAATGAATTAAGCGGCTCATATCACCTGTGAAAATAGCATTTTTTCTTTTTCATTGTCTGCCTGACACGCGGGTATCTGAAAATAGCGTAAATATGAATGCAAGAAGGAACTGTCTTAAAATCCTCTGATCCGGGTCTTTAATCCCTGGTATACTCTTTGTGCTTCCGTCCCGACAGCATTCCGGAGCTGTCGGGACTTTCGTGATCCTTTGTGGTTCAGTGATTTATGCTTAACCACAAAGGTGCTCAAAGGATAGCACTAAGGGACACACAACCTACAACTTGTATAACCTCCTGTAAATAACGAGTCTTATAAGGAGTCTTATAAGGAGTCTTATAAGAGGTCTTTCGGTTAATTAACTCCAGAGTCTGTCATGTGACCGCTTCTGGTCCCAGTCTGGTGTAGGTTCAAACCAACCAGCGCCTTTTGGCATATGCTTTTTGCATTCTTCCTCATTCAGTTCTATACCCAGTCCGGGAGCATCCAGGGGTACATTTGCAAATCCCTTTTCAATCATTGGTTTTGATCCGGTCATTTTTACGAGGTTATTGTAAAATGGGGTATCAACGCTATGATGCTCAAGGGAGAGGAAGTTTTGTGTGGCTGCAGCGCAATGAACGTTTGCCATCATGCATACAGGTGATCCTGCCATATGCATTGCCATCGCAATTCCATGTTCTTCGGCATAGTCCCCGATACGTTTTGTCTCGAGAAGCCCTCCTGATGTTCCAAGGTCGGGATGGATAATATCGACAGCCTGGGCATCAATAAGGGGCTTGAATCCATCCTTCAGGCAGTAGATATCCTCACCTGTGCATGTAGGTGTCTCAAGGGCATCAGATACTGTTTTCCACTGTTGGGTATAGAACCATGGAACCATGTCTTCAAGCCATGCCAGTCTGTATTTGTCCATGGCTCTGCCGAATCTGATCGAGTTATTCAGGTCAAAATGTCCGAAATGATCTGCACATAAAGGCATTTCATATCCAACGGCATTCCTTACCTGTTCAACATATTCCTGAAGTCCTTCAAGACCCTTCTCGGTGATCTGGACCTGTGTAAACGGATGAAGGGTGTTGCCGTATCCCATATAAGTCCGCAGATCGTATTGTCCGACAGCTCCGTCCCAGAATTTGCTGTTGACGATGGTATCAGGCTGCTTGGCGACCACATGTATCCCGAGGTCCATCTTGAGCCAGGTGAAGCCCTGTTCATCAACTCTCCTTTTCATTACCTCAGCAAACTTTACTGGATCATTCGCTCCGGGGGTGTCGGCATAAAGCCGTACCTTATCGCGGTATCTTCCTCCCAGAAGCTGCCATGCAGGTACATTATAGGCCTTTCCGGTCAGGTCCCACATTGCCATTTCGACTGCGCACACACCGCCACCCTGACGTCCGTGATATCCGTACTGCCTGATTATCTTGAATATCATTTCAACATTGCATGGATTCAGTCCAAGTATTCTGCTTTTGAGGAAAAGTGCGTAACGGGCATCCGCTCCATCCCTCACTTCACCAAGTCCGTATATACCCTGGTTGGTGTCGATCCTGATGATATGCTTGCCCATTATTGTTGCATAGCGCATATCAGTTATCTTAAGGTCAGACGGACTTGATGCCCTGTTTACATTTGAGGTTGTATGAGCAATGGTGTCCTCGATTGATGCATGCATGAATCCACCGAGTGCTATTCCTCCGAGTGCGGCTTTTTTCAGAAAGCCACGGCGACTGTTATCTTTATTATTATCAGACTTATAGGTTTTGTCAAGTTCTTCCTTTTCTCTGATTTTTTCAGCTTTCAGTAATTCTTTTAATGTGCTTTTCATGATGTGATTGATTATTTGTTCGTGGTTAAAAAATTATGGTCGGTTTACCAGTTACGCTCCTTGAAGTAATTATCAAGTTCTGCCTGTGTCATCGGAAGTTTGCCGGGATAATTTTTAAGCCAGTTCCTGAAATCTTTTTTTATCTCTTCCGACCACTGACTGTCTATTTCGCCCGGTTTATACTTCCCCTCCTTCAGGCGGAGATGACCAAATTCATCACGGAGAGCAGTAACTTCTGAATTGATGAGCAGATCTTCAGAGAGATGGGCGGGAATGAAAATAACGCCATAATCCTTTGCAAGAACAACATCTCCGGGAAGCACAATCGCCCTGCCTATCCTTATGGGTGCATTTATCGTGGTAAGCATCATCTGGGTGATGTAAGACGGATCAGAGCCTTTTATCCAGCCATTGAATCCTTCAATTTCAGAAAGTCCTTCCTGATCTCTTACCGATCCGTAGAAAACAACACCTCTTTTTGATTTGGCATAAATGGAATTACCGAGATTGTCTCCTATCAGCGTACCGTCGACAATCTTACCGTAACTGTCTGCGACATATACGTCTCCTTCAACCAGAATATCAATTGGCCATGAATTGGATCCTCCCTGTTGTGCCCGACCTTCAGCCTTTCCTATTTCCTTCACATACTTGTCAAGATCTGGTCTTAAGGGCATATACTGTGCAGTAACGACACGACCTGTCATAGGTAGTCCCGGATGTATGATTACCCAGTCGTTTTCAAACTGGTTTTGAAATCCTCTGTTTCGCAGATAACCCCAGGCTTCTTCCATTGAAATATTCTTAAGCCTTTCCAGTATCCTGTCCGGAACTTTTGGCCTTCCATCAGGAAACCTTTCACCTTTCCATTCGGATGTAAGAGCTTTTATGTATTCCGGTGATGAACCAACATTCTGGGTCCTTGCAAAATTGCATGTTACCAGAAATGCAATAAGAAATAACACCATTTTTTTCATTTCAGGTCAGTATTTAATTGTTTAGAAATTGATAAATTAGTTCTGGTATTAAATAAAATGTTTGGGATCCAGCAAATTAATAATATTGTCTTTTTGAATCATTTGTTTTGGTTTTATTTCCCGGTGCTCCGTCTGGCGAGTGTATCGGGGACTGAAATAAGTTCAATTCCCCCCTGCCTTCCAAGGTTTCCTGAATATTGTTTCTGCACGGGGTTATTCCAGTGCTCATGTACGCCGAGGCTTGCCAGAGGCTTTCCGCTGTTATCAGGGTCGTAGATTATTCCTTCGGGCCAATTGGCCTGATCGGCAGCCTGATGAAGATAATCGTCAACGCCGTTCACATTTGGAATATCCTCATAGGCATTGTTCGCAGGATTGTGCTTATAAGTTCCATTCCATTCCGTTCTCAGGAAATCATAGCAAACCGATTCGAGGGCTACCTGATCCTGGGAGATGAAAATGGAATTACACCAGTCGTTGTTGAAAGGGGACATAAAATATTTTACCGGCACCCTTGTCTCATTGGATCCTCCGCCATACAAGCCGTCGATAATGTAAATGAGGGTATTTCCGCCAAGATACTTGCTTCCCATGATATCAACCATAACCCGGTATTTACGGTATCCGTTATTGCTGGGTTTTCCGAGTGCGACAGGTGATATGAGCGAGTAATGCAGGTGGAAAGCCGACTGACGGCCATGAGAGCCAAAATGGTTTTTGGCTGTAAGCGATATTCCTGCCCTGCCGTGAGGCTTAAGGTTTGCAACATTGATGAGATAGTCGGCATCTTCGATCACATCATACAGTTTGTCGCTCGTCTTTTTATCTGAGTAGAAGAGCAGGTCACTGGCAGTTGGCCTGGTAATGGTCCTTCCAAATTTATCAGAAGCCCTGTCGAGGTACACGATATCGGGAAATTCTTTTGACCACACCTCATAGTTATGACCGAATATATGGCTTATAGGATCTCCTATGGAAATATTCCTCTGATCAATCCCGGCAACATTTACAAGCTGCCTGAGAAGTTCCAAAACGACAGCAGGATAAGTTTCACATGTGCCGACAAGACCTTTTTTTGCATTTTCACTCTGTGTGATTGCCGGTGAGACATAGAATCCTTTCTCAATATCATCCTTTCTTAATTTGCCGTTTGCAGTACCCTGGTTTATTTTTATGAATATCTTTTCTCCTTTCCTGTAACCCCTGTCCTCATTATGCCTGCGCTTGTTGAATGAATGGAAAAGATCGTCCCATGATTTGTTAAGACTGTTTTTTCCGGCAAGTTTTTTCACTGCATCCTCCATCATCCGGCTTACAATTTTCTGATCGGTATTTTCCGGTTTGATCATGTCATAATTATTGACACAATTTTCATTTGTGGCTTCGGGATCCCAAACCCATACAACCCTTCCCGGATTTATTCCGGTTGCCTTTCCAACAGGCTTGTTGGGACCATCATCAGGACCCATGTTGACAGGTTCTCCTGAAGGTGAGGTAAGCCCTGCGCTTTCACTTGATGAAGCGAATCCTAGAAATACAGTGAAAAGCAGGAACAGAGAGGCAATGAATCTGATTTTGTGAAGGCCGTTCCGGGTTCTGTGAAAAAGGACAGTTATCCCTCCGACTGCAAGCAGATACAGAACGAATCCCGACATGAAAGGGGCAGCAATCCTCATGCATGGATAGGTGGCCCTCGAGGGCTTGGGTATTACTCTTACAATGAACCAGACAGTTGATACTATCCCCAATACGAAAAACATAAGTTTCCGCGGGAAACGGTGGCGGTTCATCCGGTCCCTGATCTTTCCCGGCCAGCCTTTGAGCCTGCTAATTTCAAATTTTGATGTTTTTTCTTCCGATTTTAAAGGTTTGTCAAAGTTTCCTGATCTATACATTTTTCACTGAACTAAAAGGAATTACTAAGGGGGTTAAATTTCATGAAAAAATAATGACTTTGATCCCGGACCTACATTGATTTTAACTTTTTTTAATAATATTCATCAAAATAATTAATTTGGCAGCTGCAAAAATTAAAACAAAAATGAAAAAAACTTCCTTACTGCCAATTCTTCTTTCAGCCCTGCTGTTGATTTCCTGCAGCCAGGAGAAACCATTTGGAAAAATCATCGATGAGTCGCTGAAATTTTCGCTTGATCAGTACCAGCTGATGACGGAAGTGATGAAATCCAATCCTGACAGAGTGCCCCGCACTATTGACAGCGAGGGTAATCTTATCACTGAAAACTCTTCATGGTGGACGAGCGGTTTTTATCCCGGATGCCTGTGGTATCTATATGAATATTCAAATGATCAGGGTCTGAAAGAAGATGCGATCTCAATGAGCATGCGTGTCGAAAAGGAGAAATATACAACGAACAATCATGATGTGGGATTCATACTTTACTGCAGTTTTGGAAACGGACTAAGGATAACAGGAAATGAAACCTACAATGAGATCCTTTTGACAGCAGCCAGGTCACTGTGCACCCGTTTCAGGCCAAATACCGGATGTATACAGTCGTGGCAGCCGAGAGACGGATGGCAGTGTCCTGTTATAGTTGATAATCTTATGAACCTCGAACTGCTTAGCTGGGCGTTCAAAAATTCGGGGGACTCAACATTCTACAGGATTGCCCTCAGCCATGCCGACACCACTATGAAAAATCATTACAGGCCGGATCACAGTGCATATCATGTGGTTTCATACGATACTATCACCGGCAGAGTTGAAACAAAGGCAACGGCACAAGGGGCAGCAGTTGAATCCGTCTGGGCACGCGGGCAAAGCTGGGGACTATATGGCTACACCATGATGTACCGTGAAACAGGTCTGAAGAGATATCTTGATCATGCCGTCAATATTGCCGATTTCCTCATTAACCATCCTAATCTTCCGGAGGACAAGATACCTTACTGGGATTATCTTGCCCCGGAGATCCCTGATGCAAAACGGGATGCTTCTGCCGGAGCCATAATGGCTTCTGCACTGATAGAACTTAGCGGTATTGTGGGCGGTGAAAAAGGAGATCAGTATCTTAAGGTTGCCGAGATTCAGCTCCGGTCGCTTGCATCACCTGCATACAGGGCACGGCTTGGCGAGAATGGCAACTTCATACTGATGCACAGCGTCGGATCAATACCAAACGACAGTGAAGTGGATGTGCCTCTAACATATGCCGATTACTATTTCATTGAAGCACTGATGCGATACAGGAAGATCCTGCCAAAGTAAAAGAAAACCGATCAACAGAAAATCAACGCACAGAAATTCATGGAGCAGTCTGTTTCAGGGGTATAAAACTGAATGACTGCTCTCCTTTTAGTGCAGGATCAGTAAACATAAGTTTAATCCTGGTAATCCCTTCCGGCCAGTACCGCTTAAGTGTTCTGTCCTTTATTTCGATAAATTCTACTTCAGGAGTGACCGATTTCGGATTGTAAGTCATGTTAAGGCTGAATCCATTGCCGTCGAGCCTGATAAGTCCGGGCTTTACAATTGATACCTTGCAGTAGGTGATAAGATTGGAACTTGTCGGCTTTCCTGTTTGTAGGGCAAGTTCATACCTGTCTCTTATGACGAAGCTTTTACCCCGGTTCAGGGTATAACTGCGGATCCAGCTTTTTACCTTTGCTTCGGCAGGATAGGCGCCTGCGATATCGGCCGAGAACACCGCGCTCTTAGGATTAGCGGAAAACCTTGAATTTACAGCCTTGTACTCTGCACCATCCTTCTGATCGGTACCGTTGATCGCAGGCAGATTATGAAAGCCCGACTGCATTGTCCATATCTCATATCTGCGGGGGCTGAATGTTTTTGCCACGTATTCTTCCCTGCCCAGGTCAATCAGGCACGGTTTACCGTCGTAATACATCAGGCATGAGCCGACGTCGTTGTGATTATGGCTTTCGGCATTGAAGCCGCCTTTTGCACCAAAGAAAAACCCCATGAAGCTTCCTTCCCTGTCGCGTGCTCCTGCAATTTCAGTTTCTGGAAACCAGAAGTCTGCAACAAGTGCCTCTTTCTTCTCCGCTTTTAACATTTCATCCAGCAGGAGAAGGCTTTTTATCTGATCGCATATCTTGCCACCGGGTATGTGTTCTCCCCATTTGGCAAGGGAAGCCAGATGGGCACCGAACTGCTGCATTACGGAATCGTTTATGGCTTTCCCGTACCTGTAAACGGCCGAAGGACTGCCCCCTGTCGTTGCATCAGCATCCGCGAAATTTATAAAGTAGGGTGCATGGATATTCACCTTATAAAAATATTGGCCCATATTCTGAATCAGGGGATCGTCAAAAACATCGAATCTTCCTCCGGTAGCATCTTTTAAAACTTCGAGATTCTCATACAACAGGGCACCTGCAGCTCCCCAGTAGGATGGTCCTTCATCACATCCTCCGTCATCAGGATAGCCGTTCAGGAACTTGTCGAGCGACCTGATGATTTTCATTACCTGGGCCTTCTTCCTTTCAGGGTCATCCTCGACCAGAAGAAAACAATTCAGCATATTGTAATTCACCCACGGATTCCAGTTGTTGGGCCGTCCTCCCACAAATCCCATATATCCGAAATCGTCGCGCTCAAAATAAGGGTTAAGTGATTTATTTATTATTTCCTGCTTAAGCCTTTTTGAGATCAATGGATGAACCTTGTCAAATTCATCTTTAAAAAAGTATAAAGTCCATGACAGATTACTTGTAACTTCACCAACACCAAGATCCACAACAGGATCGTTTATGTCGGGCAGCCCGGAACCTGCTTTCTGCGGACTCAGATGCGCAGACCAGCCCCACCAGGTCTGTTCGCCATAGTACCAGACCGCATTGATGATCTGGTCCATAAATCTTCCCCTTCCCTCTGCCAGCTCACCCATGACCAGGCTTATGAGTGCGTTGCTGCATGCCGCATATGCTTCCTGCTTTCTGTCGCCCGACCTTATGAATTCGAGGTAATCTGTGGCTTTTACCACCGGCCAGTTGTAATTCAGGTAGCTTTCCGCCTTTTTTACATATTCATCCTTCAGGTTTGAAGGAAGACTCTGCCAGAATTGCCTGTTCCTGTAATCCGGAAGCCTGATCCATGAATTGTCAGTGATAAGGGACCTGTTCAGTTCAATCGCATTTGCCTCATTGGCAAGGATGTTCCTTTCTCTTATCCGGGGTTCATCCAGCCCGTAGGCATTGCAGGTGAGCACTACCAATAAAAGCCCTGCAAATGACAGTTTAACGTTTATGTTTTTTGATTTCATATCGTTTAAATTTGTTTTTTGATTTTATATTAGAACCGGTATGGGAGAAAAACCAACATGATATCTGAACATCATCATTCCTGGCGCAAACCCGAAATCCGAAATCCGAAATAAAATGTCTTGTCCTAAAATAGGTTGATCTGATAGTAAAAGTGTAAACTTAACTAAAATCACAAATCACAAATCACAAATCTCAAATCTCCACGTCTCCACGTCTCCACATCTCTTCTATTCCTCAAAATCAATCATCGCCTTCATAACCCCGTCACCGTATTCTGCAACAAGGTCGAAGGCTTTCTTGGTTTCCCTGAACGGGAACCGGTGAGTGATCATCCTGTCTATGTTGATTTTCCCGGATGCCATCATATCCAGCGAGGGATGGACACAATCCACCTGGCGCCTGATGAACTGAATGCTTATTTCCTTTCTTCTTGTATTGTCGGTGTCGAATTTCCATCTTTCAAATTCAGGAATCCCTACAATTATCAGTTTTCCTCCGGGTTTAAGTATCTCAACAGCCTCATCAACTGCATCCTGTTCGCCGCAGCATTCAAATACAACATCGAGCCCGAGGGGTAAAACGTTTCTTATTTCCTGTACGACATTTTTCCTCAGAGGATTAATTATTGCATCAGCTCCCTCTCTTTCTGCAATGCCTAGCCTTTTATCGATCTTATCGGTGATGAACAGAGGGCCGGCTCCTGCAGCTTTTGCAGCAAGCATCACGCTCATCCCTATCGGGCCGAAACCGAGAATTCCTGCTGAAAGGTTTTTTATGTCGCCTGATTTTTTTACCGAATATACACCGATGGCAAGAGGTTCGGAAATGGCTCCATGGTCGGCTGTGAGGCTGCCACCAAGTGGGAAACAGGACTCTTCGGGCATGATGATATACTCCATCAGGCTGCCTTCAGCCTGACCCGGACAACCAAGGAATTTAAGCTTCCTGCAGGTATGGTGCCTTCCCGACAGGCACTGATCGCACTCCCAGCAGGGCATGGCCGGTTCAATGGCAACTACATCGCCGGGCCTGACCCTTTTTACATCTTTCCCGGTCTCAGTAACAATACCGGCACTTTCATGCCCTACGGTAAAGGGATAGCTCACAACCTGTGAACCTATCTTCCCGTTTACGTAGTAATGGATATCAGATCCGCAAATGCCAAGGACCCTGAGCTTGATTTTTACATCTTTTGGTCGGGTGATGACAGGTTCCGGTATGTCCGTCATTTCCATCCGCCTTATTCCGGTAAGCTGCATTGCTTTCATGGTCTGCCAAATTATAGGGTATGAAACAAAGATATAATATTTCGGAATGCGGATTGCGGATTGCGGATTTAAGATCTATCCGCAACCGAGTCGGCGAAACCAATCCGCAATCCGCAATCTGCATTCCGCAATCCGAAATCCGCAATTACCATTACTGGGTTGTTCCTTCGATACCCTTTATCCCCTTGCGGGTGAAGACTTCAACGAGAATACTGTCGGTTTTCCATGCCATGTATCTCTCCGGGATTGGCCGGTTGCATGATAATACTTTTTATGCAGAGATTAAAATTTTGTATATTCACCACATCAGTTTACAAAAAAATGAGGATTTTAAAGGAAAATACAGCAGCAATATTAATTGACATTCAGGAAAGACTTTTCCCTCACATGCATGAGGGTGAAAAGCTGCTTCAGAATTGTCAGAAACTGATCGACGGACTTCAGATCATTACTGTACCAGTGCTGGTAACCCAGCAGTATACCAAAGGGCTCGGGCCAACTCTTCCTTCAATATCGATAAAGTTTTTCGATTTCAGTTTCTTTGAAAAGATTACCTTTAGTTGTTTCGATGATCCATACGTGAAGGATCAGCTGAAATCACTGAACAGATATTTTATTGTTCTTTTTGGGATAGAGGCCCATGTTTGTGTCCTGCAGACATGCATCGACCTGATTGAAAACGGTTACAAACCTGTGGTTGTTGAAGACTGTGTTTCGTCAAGGAATCTCAATGACAAAAAGACAGCGATAGGGAGGATGAGGCAGGAGGGCGCACTGGTAACCACCTTTGAAAGCCTGCTTTTTGAGCTGACCCGGACGGCCGGGAATGACGTGTTTAAAAGAATATCCGGAATTGTAAAATAAAGATAAGACCATGAGAAAGATTTTTGGAATAGGGGAGACAGTGCTTGACATTATCTTTAAAGATAGCCAGCCGCAGGCTGCAAAACCCGGCGGCGCCATGCTTAACAGCATTGTTTCACTCGGCAGGATAGGGCTTCCGGTTCATTTCATAAGTGAGTATGCCGACGACGACGTGGGAAGCCTTATTGATATGTTTCTTCGCGATAATGGTGTGGATACCAGTTATGTACATCATTACCGGGATGGAAAAACAAAGCTTGCCCTGGCTTTTCTTAATGAAAGGAACGATGCTACATATACTTTTTATGAAAAATACTCTGAGAAAAGGCTGGAAACAGAATTCCCGTCTGTCGGCAGGGAGGATATCATACTTTGCGGATCAATTTATGCCATCACGGGAGAGATAAGGACAAAGTTCAGGGATTTTACAGGGTCAGCACATAAAAACGGCGCAATTATAATTTATGACCCCAATTTCAGGAGCGCTCACCGTCATGAGCTTGACAGGTTAAAACCACTGATAGTTGAGAACATGCAGATGGCGAGCCTAATCAGGGGATCGGATGAGGATTTCAGGAACATATTCGAGGCCGGATCTCCTGATGAATCATGGGAGGTGGTAAGGAATTACTGCAGCTGTTTAGTATATACCGCAAACGCAGATGGTGTATTTGTCAGGACAAAAGGTTTCAGCGGCCGTTTTCCCGTTAAAAAGATCACCCCGGTCAGTACCATTGGAGCTGGTGATAATTTCAATGCAGGGATGATGGCGGCAATTTATCTGAAAGGCATTTCAGGGGATGAGCTTGAAAGAATGGGAGCTGACAGATGGTCGGAGGTTATCACGATGGGGGTTGATTTTGCAACGGAGGTATGCATGAGTTATGAGAATTACATTTCCGACAAATTTGCATCAGAGATAAAAAAGGCTAATTTTTAGTTTCAGATCGGCTTCCCGTTATCAAGGAGGTATTTCTCAGCTTCCAGGCTCCAGATATAGTCATTCTTTGCGACGATCTCGTGCAGGCCTGCATAAAAAGGATCATTCCTGCCTTTTTCCTTCATGCCGTACAGCGAAACCAATGGCATTGATATGTTGGTGTATATCAGTTTTTTCCCGCCGGGGATCTGCGGAAGGTTCAATGTTGTGTCAACTACAGCATCGAGCCCTCCCACATGGGTGATCATTACTGCCGGATTTATTCTGCCTTCGGCCATCAGTCTGAGCGATTCCCTCATATCGTCGGTGTTACCACCCGAAGTGCCCATTATATGTGTAAATGAATAATGGATATTGTAGAAATTGATCTCAGCCCTGAACTCGGTGTTTGTCGGTCCTGCAAAGAAATTTAAGCATCCGTCGAAGCCCAGGATGGCATCAGCCTGTTCAACGACCTGTTTGACAGGTGCAAAAACGAACACATCATCATAACCTGTGCCATCCGTTATTTCCCGAAGGCTTTTCACGGGTTCAGGAATTTTTGCCGTATTGACATAGACCAGTCTCACTCCGTCGTCGGCGGCCTTTTCCGGAGGAAAAAGGCAGGCTGCCCTGGCCAGCCTGGAATCGTCAATGTCGGTCACAACAAGAAGGGACGGTTTCCGTTCATGGTGAAGTGCAAGGTCTATTGCACCAAGTCCCATTGGGCCCACACCTGCCAGGATTGCCATTTTACCTCCCTTCCTTATACCCATTTCATGTCTGTAGGTGCCGGGAGGTACATGATATGAAGCATTGAATGCACCTACAATGCATGACATGGGTTCAGAGAGCGAGGCCGGGAAAAATGCCTCGCCGTCGTAGTTAAGGAGGCAGTCGGCTTCCATTACGATGCCGGGTATGATTATATGGGTGGCATCGCCTCCGATATACCTGTATGAATAACCGGGGGCATTGAGGGTTCCCGTATGTGCCATTGCAGGCTGTATTGAGAATTTCTGTCCGGGTTTGAATTTGTGTTTCCATTTTTCCCCCACATCCATTATCACTCCTGCAAACTCATGTCCTATCATGGTGGGATTGATGGCGACATCATCAGGAACGCGCTTGTGATCTGCACCCTGCAATGCCGCTTTGTGCGACGACATGCATATGCTGTCGGAGATGACCCGGGCAAGGATCTCATCATCCTTCATTTCCGGGAGTTCAAATTCTTCCAGCCTGAGATCTCTTTTGCCGTATAACCTTACTGCTTTTGTTTTCATGCTTTATTTTTTTTCTTAACTACGGAGTTCCCCGGAGTTTTTCACGGAGTTGCAGAGTTATTATTTATTTTTTTCTTAACCACGGAGTTTTTAACGGAAACGCCGGGCTTAAGGCGCCAGGCACCAGACGCCAGGCTCTGGGCTCTGGGCTCTGGGTATTGCCTACTGCCTACTGCCTACTACCTACTGCCTCACCCCAGCATCACCTGTCCTCCGGTTACCGGCACAGCCTGCCCGGTTTCATATTCCTGTTCAATGATATAAAGGATTGCTTTCATTACATCCTCAAGCCTGCATCCCCTTTTCATAGGAACCTGCTCTTCATAGAATTTTCTTACATCTTCGATGGTTTTAGCGCCCGGTACTTTCCCCGTTTTCAGGTATTGTACGAATAATCCGTTATGGGGATCAGACCATAATGGGCCTTCGTAGAAATTTCCGGGGCATACCGAGTTAACCTTTATCCTGAAAGGTGCAAGTTCGAGGGCAAACGACTGGGTAAGGCCGATTCCTCCGAATTTTCCTCCTGCATAGGCAAAATTCCTGTTGCTCCCGCGAAGCCCCGATTTGGAATTGATCTGTATTATATCGGAGAAATACTCCGGGTTTTCGTGATTCTGCAGCTTCATGATCTCAGAAGCATATTTGGCGCAGTGAAAATAACCGCTGTAGTTGATCCCCGTAATTTTATCAAACACCTCAGGATCCATCTCGTCAAGTCCTCCTGCCCTTAGAATACCGGCATTGCTTATCATGATATCAATGCCTCCGAATTCACTGACTGTTCTGCCTACAAGTTCTTTGACCGATATAGGATCTGCAACGTCTGTCCTGACAAAGATTGCTTTACAGGGCGATTTTCGTGTGTTCAGTTCTGAAACCATCTTTTTGCCTGCTTCCTCATTCAGATCTGCTACCACAACATTGACTGACAGGCTGAATAATGATTCCGTGATTCCTGCCCCGAATCCCTGGGCTCCTCCGGTTATTACGGCCACTTTGTTTATCAGCCTGCCCTGGCCTTTATCAGCCCGTGCGATCTTCCTCCTGTAATTCTCAACTTCCCACTGATCAATAAATGAGACCTGATCCGGTGTCAGTGCTTTTGTTCCACCTGCTTCCGATGACAGATCCACTATCCTGATCATATCTTCATATACATCCAGCACCGTCTCAGCAGCAGAAACCGAATCTTCTGCGGCAAATATACCTGCATCTTTGATCACAACAACCTTTGGCATATACCCGTATTCTTCCACGAAACGGGGCAATTGCTGTCTCAGCGAATCAAGTATCCTGTCGGGAGTGGAAGATTGTTCTATATAAAGATATCTCGTCTTGCAATAAACAATGATATCCGGTGTAAGGGGCAGGGAGATCCTATGGAATTCCTTCTGGTTCTGACAGTATTTCTCAATCAGGGTGTTATGCCTCCATCTTATTATTTTAAGCTTTTCGTCCGAAAGGATCATCCGCATCGCCGGCAACACTTTGCAGAGAACCGGATTGAAGGGTATTTCTCTGTCTTCGGGAAGAGGATTAAAGTAATTCCTGATGGATGAAATGATCTCATCGTATATGGATCTGACCTCTTCTGTAGTATTTCCTCCGACAAACACGCCGTGATTCTCAAGAAAGATCATCCTGGGATCCTCAGCATGTTTTTCCCTGAATGCTTTCAGATCCGACTCCAGCTTTTTGAAAAGAGTGTAACCCGGATCGGTATAAGGAACGAACAATGCTTTTTCCCCGAACAGCTTTGCAGTGAGAGTGCCCGCGTTTCTGCTGCACATGACTCCGTTGACAAGGGTGGGATGAAGATGTACCACATAGCTGTACTCTATAAGATCGTGCAGAGAAGTTTCTACCGAAGGTCTTTTCTGAGGTCCGGAACCTGTTATGCCGGCATACAGGTCGCGTTTAACACACTCTTCCCTCTCCATTGGATCGTCGGGATACCTGTTAAGCGATATTGCACGAAGCTTTAGCCTGCTTAATTCGACCAGCCCGGTCTCGTCAAGATCTGCAAGCGATTGTCCGCTTGACTTAATCCATATGGTATCATCATTTTTATATGAGGTGTTTCCTCCACCTGCAATAACATACTCCTTATCTTTCCCGTAAAACCGGGAAATATCTATCAGGTCTTTTATTTTATCCTTCATACCTGAATCTGTTAAAATAATATTCAATGACCAGTTGCCCCAGACCGGCAAGATCCTTTCTTTGTTCGAGGTTACCGGTTCTTTCGGGAAGCACATACCCCTGCCTTCCGTCGGCCCTAAGATACTGGTGAGCGGCTATAATGCATGCTCCTTCCCAGGCTATTTTTTTAAGTTTTTCATCCAGGGAAACCGAACTCTTGCTGTTTACGGTAAGCGGAATCAAATCAGGGGTATTATGTTCCGTTCCGAAAGTTATTATAAAACCTCTTTCATGAAAGTATTCGACGAATCTTATTAGATTGGATGGATCGTTTCTCAACGGAATAAGCTCGATACATTCGATGCCTTTTTCCCGGAGCGAATCGTGAAGTTTCTCCGGATCAGACTCATATTCAGTGTACTTCCCGGCATTGTCGTCGAGAAGTACCGGATAACAGGGAATGCCTCCGGCATTGATGATAATTTTCATTATTGTTTCAAGGTCAAGGAATGATCTTTCATCTTCCGCAACAAAAGCAGCACCTCCGCTCTTGAGGAGGTTTGACCTGATCTCATTTTCCAGGGAAGCAGGATTTGCAAGGTCTGCCTTCGATTTTTTCCCCCCGTAAAGAGATTCTAAGAATGAGATCCTCTTTTCGGGATCATCGAAATTCCTTTCAGAAATCATACGGACTGCCCTTGCCAGATGCCTTTCTCTGACAAGGTCATGGGCAAATTCTTTCCGTACCGATTCATAACTGAGCTTCATGGCCGGATCATGTTTCTCTATCAGCAGGTTAAGCTTTGCAACCATCGCCCTTATCTGGTTCTGGCTCTCCCTTATTATCTTCCTGAGCTGCATTTTCCGGAAGAAACCTGCCTGAAACGGATAATCGAGTCCCTTTCCGCAGAAATAAATCCTGCCCGGATTGTTGGGATCATTGATCCTTATTCCTTTTTTCTGTTCATCCTTCATTAATCCAATGAATTCGATGTTGAACAGTGGAAATATTCTGTTCCTGAGGCATCCCTTGTGAAAGGGATCATACCCGTCGGTCACAAAAAAATCGTTGATTCCGAGTACGTCTATTTCCTCTTCTTTTGCCATCCTGAATATGGTATCCATATCGGGAAAGGCACTGAATGAATAAGGTGTATGAATGTGGGCATTTACCTCACGGTACTCGGGAATGGCCATGCCATTCATTTCTTTGTTCAGCTCTCTGAATGAAGGGAAGGAAAAAAGAAAATTCTTCATATTGACTTCTATATGCCGGTTTCCAACCGGAGATTTGCAATGAGGGTCCGGATCCTTTCCAATTCATCATCTGAAAGCGTGAACTCTGCAGCCTTAATGTTGTCAAGTACCTGTGCTGAATTCCTTGCACCTGCCAGAGCGCATGTAATACCCGGCTGCTGGATTGTCCATTTGAGCACCAGCTGAGAAAGTGTGACATTCCTTTCTTCAGCTATGGCCCGGAGGTCGTCGGTAAAGCTTATGATCCTCGACAGGTTAGGTTCCCGGTAATATATGGTATCAGGCCTGCTGTCTCCTTTTCCAAAATTGTGTCCTTTCTTTATTTTGCCTGTAAGGAGGCCTCTCTGCAGCGGGCTGTAGGCAAGGATTCCTATGTTGTTTTCGATGCAGAATGGGATAATGTCTTTTTCAATTCCACGGTTGACCATGCTGTAGGGTACCTGGTTGGATGCTATCGGCAGGGTTTTGACAGCTTCTTTCATAAGGTTGACCGGATAGTTTGAAACAGCTCCGGCCCTGATCTTCCCTTTCTGAATAAGTATTTCGAGTGCTTCCATGGTCTCGGAAACGGGAGTTGTTGCATCAGGCCAGTGGATCTGGTAAAGGTCTATATAGTCGGTTCCTAGTCTTTTGAGACTGGCTTCACAATCTGTTATAACTCTCTCCCGTGAAGAATAGTTGTAGATGTCGATATCATTCCCGTCATTATCTTTGGTTGCAAAGTAGAACTTTCCTTTTTTCCCATCCCATATCATGCCGAATTTGGTCAGGATCTGTACTTTGCTCCTTTTGCTTTTTACGGCTTTTCCGACCAGTTCCTCACTTAGCCCAAATCCGTAAACGGCTGCGGTGTCAATTGTTGTCATGCCATTATCTACAGCTGTCTCGATTGCCTTTATCGCTTCATCTGAGTCAGCTCCTCCCCAGAGCCATCCTCCGATAGCCCAGGCTCCGAATGCCAGTTCGGTGACTTCTACATCTGATTTACCGAGTTTATTATAGTTCATTGGGTTTATGGTTTAATGGTTTAAAGGTTTAAAGGTTTAAAGGTTTAATGGTTTAAAGGTTTAA
>CAZTDW010000006.1:28444-33313 GCA_964611835.1 uncultured Rikenellaceae bacterium
GGTTTAATGGTTTAAAGGTTTAAAGGTTTAAAGGTTTAATGGTTTAAAGGTTTAATGGTTTAAAGGTTTAATGGTTTAAGGGTTTATGGTTTAAGGGTTTAGGAAGGTAATAATTTACCAGTTTAAGGCGTCGTCCGGCACTTTCAGCAATGAGTTGCAGATCCAGTCGGCTTCGGAAAGCTCTGATGCAGGGAAAGAGGTAGTTACTGCCAGGCATTTGCACCCTGCAGCCTTTCCTGACCTGATTCCGCTTACCGAATCTTCGACGACAAGGCATTCTGCTGTTTTAAGCCCAAGGCTTTCGGCCGCTTTTATGTAAATATCCGGATAAGGCTTCTTTCTTTCAACATCAAGTCCGGTGACAATTGTCTCAAAGGTTGAGGGAGGCAGTCCTATTTCTTCCAGATTGACCTCCATTTTCACCTTGTCGGCGCTTGTTGCCAATGATATCCTCAGGTTTTTTCCCAGGCATTGCGATATGAATTCCTTTGCTCCCGGCAGGGCTTCCAACTTACCCCTGACTATTGAGGCGAATATTTCGTAAGTCCGGGCTTTTACCTTATCGATATCCACAATTTTGCCGTACTTCTCGGCCACACCTCCAAGATAACGGTTTTCGCCCATACCCACGAAAGGAATAAAGTCCTCGGGTAACACATGCAGGCCTGTTTCGCTGAACATCATTATGGCCGCCCTGCAGATAAATGATTCCGAGTCGACCAGTACGCCGTCCATATCAAAGAGAACTCCCTTTATCATCTGAAGAGTCTTTCAATTTCACGGATTCGCATTTTCCCCAGAGGTTTCTTTTTTCCCGTAATCTCAACCAGCAGGGTCATTATCGCTGCATTTTCAAGTACTTCCAGCCTGTCAAATGCTTCAAGCAGGGTGTTGCCTGTGGTCAGAATACCATGGTTTTCAAGCAGCAGGATATTTGATTCCCCTATGGAATCAGCAGCAACTGATGCCAGATCCTTTGTCCCCATGAGAGCATAGGGAACCACGACGGGTGTCCCGCAGATTGCCCTGGCCTCAGCTGTAAGGTCTGTCCTCAGGGCAAGATCCATTGCGGTAAAACTTGAAGCAATAACCGGGTGGGCGTGGACTATTGCCACGACATCTTTTTTTCTTCTGTAAATGGAAAGATGCATTTCCGATTCAATGGATGGCCTGAGCTCAGGGGTAAGATTCTCTCCGAGAATAGACATAATACCGACCTCTTTCCATCGCATTCTGCCTTTATCGGTAGCTGAAGGTGTTATCAGAACAATATCTTTTGAGATCCTGAGGCTTATATTCCCTCCAGAGGTGGTTGTAAGCTTCTGCCTGTAAAGACGCCGCATGAACCTGGCAACCTCTTTTCTTTCCTTCCTGTATTCAACCGGCTCTTTCATAATTCAGATCATTGTACCAGATCGATTATTCCGTTGAGAACATACCGTGGCCGATAGGGAAAATTGTTAATCTCATCACTGCTTGTAATACCGCTCAGGACCAGCAGTGTGTCAATTTCCGATTCAAGTCCGCATCTTATATCGGTATCCATCCGGTCGCCAATGACTATAGCCTCCTCACGCTTCACTCCCAGTTTTTTCAGGGCAATTCTCATCATTAGCGGATTGGGTTTCCCTACAAAATATGCTTTCTTCCCTGACGCAATTTCTATTGGAGCAATAAGAGCCTTAACCGAAGGGGAAATTCCTGTCTCAACCGGGCCGCTTACATCTGGATTTGTCCCGATCAGCCTTGCTCCCTTTATAACCAGGTTAACTGCTGCCTCTATTTTCTCAAAGTTATAGCTGCTGGTATCGCCCACAACAACGTAATCGGGATTTACATTATTCGTGGTATAACCTATGCTGTAAAGTGCATGAATAAGTCCTGCATCACCTATGATATAGGCACTTCCGTCGGGTTTCTGACTTGCCAGGAATCCTGCCGTGGCAAGAGCGCTTGTATAAAAATGCTCTTCACCGACATTTATCCCTAGTCTCTCAAGTTTCTCATGAAGCTCTTTCGGGGTCCTCTGGCTGGCATTTGTAAGAAAAAGGTAGCTTTTGCCTGTCTCCTCCAGCCATTTAAGGAATGCAACAACACCGGGAAGCAGCTTATTGCCGTGATAGATTACTCCATCCATATCGATTATGAATCCGGCTTTGGACTTGATATTTTCAACAATGTTTTCCATAGGTCATTAATGTGCCCCAAAGATATCAAAAAGGTTTCATAACCCCAGATTGTCGGGCAAACTGATTTTCTCCGCCGGTACTTTTACCTGAGAATCGGGGTGAAAAAAAATTCCGGCTGCCATAAACGGGCTGCAGGCAGGTATTCAATGTTTTGGTGGAATTGTCTTTTATACCCCCTGCCTGTTCAGTTCAATGGCTTTTTCATCCGACATATCAGTAACTGGCTTGTGATCTTTCAGGGGAATTATTTTTTCGTTTATGGCATCGATTATCCAGCCCGGCTGCGGAAAGAAATATTTCTCCATCTCAAATGCGGGGGTGATCCAGTTCCTTGAGCCTACGACAACAGGAGGCGCGTCGAGATAGTCAAAGCACAGCTCGGTTACCGTCTGGGCCATATCTTTGAGGAATGAGCCGCGGGATGATGCATCGCTGGCAAGCACAATTTTCCCGGTTTTCATTACTGATCTGATAACAGGTTCATAATTAAAGGGAACCAGTGACCTTGCATCAATTATTTCAGCATCGAGGCTATAAGTTTGTTTCAGGATTTCTGCGGCTGTCATTACTGTATATAAAGTAGCACCCACTGAAAGGATAGTAATATCGGTTCCTTCCTTTTTGACATCAGGCTCACCCAGAGGGATTTCATAATAACCTTCGGGGACTCCACCCTTATGGAACATTTCGCCCGTGTCGTAGATACGCTGGCTTTCAAAGAAAATGACCGGGTCGGTACCCTGCAATGCACTGTTCATCAATCCTTTTGCATCGTACGGAGTGGCAGGGAATACAACTTTCAGACCCGGTATGTGTGCAACCAGTGACGACCAGTCCTGCGAGTGTTGTGCACCGTACTTGGATCCGACGGAGACTCTCACCACGACAGGCATTTTGATAAGGTTTCCGCTCATCGACTGCCATTTAGGGAGCTGATTAAATACTTCATCTCCTGACCTGCCAAGGAAATCGCAATACATGATCTCAGCTATCACCCTGCCGCCGCACATGCCGTATCCGATAGCAGTTCCAACTATTGCCCCCTCCGATATCGGCGAGTTGAACAGCCTGTGATAGGGCAGCGCTTCAGTGAGGCCACGGTATACGGCAAATGCTCCTCCCCAGTCACGGTTCTCCTCACCCCATGCTGCAAGTGTCGGATCTTTGTAAAACCTGTCAATGACTGCCTCAAAAATGCCGTCTCTCAGCTGGTAAAGCCTTGCTTTTGAGACAGGGTTTCCATCTTTATCTTTGAAGAACCTCTCCTTGTTTTTTAATGATTTTACCCTTGGATTCTCCTCCATGGGAAGAAGTGTTTCAGGAGTGCCTTCTTCCATTCTGTCGTATGATCCGTTTGAAAACATCATCTTCCCGATAACGTCAGGATCTTTGTCGAGGTCGAGATGGGGGGAGATACTGTCGTTAGTACTGAGCCTTAGTATTTTGATAAGGATTTCCGTTGCCTCATTCCTGATCTGTTCAAGAAGAAGCGGACTGGCGATACCGGCTCCGGTAAGCATATTGCCGTAAGAAACTATCGAATCTTCTTTCTGCCATGCTTCTATTTCCTCTTTTGACCTGTATGATGATGCATCGGATGGAGAGTGGCCACTGATACGGTAGGTAAGGGTATCAAGAAGCACGGGCCCCCTTTTCTCCTCCAGGATTTTCTTTTTACGCCTGAATACATCGATCACCGCCAGCGGATTATACCCGTCAACCCTTTCAGTGTGCATCATTTCGGGATTCACTCCTGCCCCAATCCTTGCAAGTATGCCATAGCCCATCGTCTCTCCCATGGTCTGGCCTCCCATGCCGTAAAGGTTGTTCATGAAATTGAAAATAAGAGGCAGTCCTCCCTTGTATTCACCTTCCCACAGGGTTTTGTACTGATCCATGGTTGCAAAGGTGATACCCTCCCATACAGGTCCGCATCCCATTGAAGCGTCACCTATGTTGCAAACTATTATTCCGGGTTTTCTGTTAATCTTTTTGTACAGCGCCGCACCAACGGCAATATCGCCTGAACCGCCTACAATTGCGTTATTTGGATAAATGCCGAAAGGAGTGAAAAATGCATGCATGGATCCGCCAAGTCCCTTGTTGAAACCGTTTTCGCGGGCGAAAATCTCAGTGAGAGCCCCGTAGAGTAGGAATTGTCTTGCCAGTTCCCTGACCGTACCGCTGAAACCATTCTCCACAACTGCAAGGGTCTTGCCCCCGAAATAGTTTTTCATTATTGAATAAAGAGTGTCCCCGTCAATCCTGTGTATGGCCGAAAGACCCTTTGCAAGGATCTCTCCATGGCTGCGGTGAGAGCCGAAAATATAGTCTTCCACTTCCAGATTATAAGCCATTCCGACTGCAGCTGCTTCCTGTCCTATCGAAAGATGTGCCGGCCCCGGATGATTATAGGAAATGCCTTTATACTCATTCGTCGTCTTAATCAGGTTCAGCATCGTCTCAAACTCCCTGATTATAACCATGTCATGGTATATTCTGATAAAATCTTCTGTGGTGAAATTGTCCTTCTCCTCATCAATGGACCTGCTGTACTGGTTTATCGGGATCTTTCCGAATTCAATGAATGATGGTTTGCGGACTTCCCTGGGATCAATGTTTTGAGTTTTAGGCATATTTGTGGGTGTTTTGAGTTCAGTGGTTGATGGTTTAAAGGTTT
>CAZTDW010000006.1:33413-52128 GCA_964611835.1 uncultured Rikenellaceae bacterium
GTTTTAGGCATATTTGTGGGTGTTTTGAGTTCAGTGGTTGATGGTTTAAAGGTTTAAGGTTTAAAGGTTTAAGGTTTAATGGTTTAATGGTTTAATGGTTTAAAGGTTTAATGGTTTAAAGGTTTAATGGTTTAATGGTTGGGATGTATTTATGGTTCTGCCTTTTGTCTTTTGCCTTTTGTCTTTTGTCTTTTGTCTTTTGTCTTTTGTCTTTTGTCTTTTACCTTTTACCTTTTACCTTTTACCTTTTGTCTTGTTTATATTGTAAAGTTTTCGATCTGATTCTTTATTTCGCGGAGGAAGAGGGTTGCCGGTCCGCCGTCGATTGCCCTGTGGTCATATGTCAGGGAGAGTCCGATGAAAGGTACGAATCCTATAATGCCGTTACCTATGTCGGCAGGCCTGTTTACAATGGTGCATACGCCCAGAATAGCCACCTGGGGCAGGTTTATCACAGGGGTAAACATTTCAACCCCGTAGTTGCCCAGGTTTGAGACAGTGAATGATGCTGCACTGCTTTTTATAAGTTCGGGATCGATATTTCCCGTCTTGCATGCTTCTGCTGCTGCCTTAAGCTTTTCTGACAGTGTATCCAGATCCATCATGTCGGTGTCTTTAACAGCGGGAACAATCAGTCCTCTTGCAGTATCGACAGCGAGACCCAGGTGAACATGGTTGAAGGTCCTGATCCTGTCGTCGAGAAAATGGCTGTTGGCCTCGGGGAACCTGCCCAGGGCTTTAATAACGCACCAGCAAATCATGTCATTCAGGGTTATATCAGACTTTTTGACACCCCGGGCAAGATCCTCCTTGATTTTTTTCCTGTTTTCGAGTATCCTTCTTGCGTCGGCACTCATATGGTGTGTAAGCTGGGCTGAGTTCTGAAGCGAACTGTGCATTGCTTTTGAGATCAGTTTCCGGACATTCGTAAGAGGTTGTTCGGTATATTCCTGCAGGCCGGAGGTTTGGGCGTGCTCCTTCATGGTATCACCTGCAATGGCCCTTTCAATGTCGCTGAATAATATTCTTCCGTTTGGTCCGGTTCCTGTTATGCCTGAGATTGTGAGCCTTTTTTCAGTGGCCAGACGTCGTGCCCTTGGAGATATTCTGACTTTTGTATGGTCCTGTTCATGAATAAGTTGTGTGATGATTTTACCCGCTGCAGTTCCGGCTGCCAGCGCTTCAGGTTTTTCTTCTGACCGGGATTCTGTATGAGACTTGGTCCCCGGTCTGAAAGATTCAACCGATTCCCCAGGGTTTCCTATCACCGCCACGTTTTCAAGGACAGGTACCTCTTCTCCGTCGGAACGGAAAATTTCAAGTAATGTGCCGTCGGACGGGGACTCGAGGTCGAATGAAGCCTTGTCGGTTTCATATGAAAAGAGAATATCACCTGTATTTACATGTTCCCCCTTCTGCCTGAACCATCTGGTTATTATGCAGGTTTCGACCGACTGCCCCTGCTTGGGCATTATAACTGGTATTGCCATCTGTTATCCTGTTAGGTTGTGAAGATTGTTATTTCCTGGCTTGTGACCTACCGTAAAGGTAATATAACATGTTATAATAAGTAAAATCAAAATCAACATTTTATTAACAGATCTAATTAACTATCAATGGTTACAAAAATATAATATTTTACTTGTATTAACAAGTATTATTTAATATATTTACAGATTATTAGAATTTCATGACAGGATCAGGACGGATTCCGCAGCACAGAAAGCTTTACGAGATATTAAGGAAGCATATTACCGACGGGGTTTACCGGGAAGGCGACCTGCTTCCGTCGGAGAATGAGTTGTGTCAGCTGTATTCCATGACCAGGCCGACGGTACGACAGTCGCTAAGCAAGCTGGCAAGTGACGGTTACATCAGGAAGCACCAGGGGAAGGGAAGCATTGTTCATCAGCTGCCAAAGGATATTGGGATCCTTTCAGTGTCGGGCACCACCACCGCGGTTGGTGACAGGAATCTCAAGACCAGGATAATAGTAAAGCCCGTAATAATGCCCTGGCCTGATGATTTCATGTTTGCCCTCTCGGAACTTGAAAAGGAATCGGGATGCGTTTACATGGAGCGGCTCCGCCTGCTTGAGAATTCTCCCATATTCTATGACATCAGTTACATAACTAATCTGAATCTGCCGAGGATAACCTCCAGGCAGTTTGAAGACAGGTCGCTTTTTCAGGTTCTGAGGGAATATTACAGTGTTGAAGTAAGGGGAGGGGAGCAGCGGATCAGGGCGATATCAGCCACAGGCCGGACAGGACGGTTTCTCAGGGTTGCCAGGGGGCAGCCAGTACTGCACCTGGAAAGAAAAATGGAAACAAATGTAAACGGGCTGTACCTGTATTCATCCATATACTGCAATACTATCAAATACTCCATTTTCGGAAGATTCTGATGAAACCCTCATGAGCGATTTCAGATACAAACACACGAACTGCTTAATATTCATCAATTTAGTTATATTATTTTCGTATAAAAAATATTTTACAGGTTTTAATAAAGCATTAATTTTAAAGGCTTGATTTATATTTGTAATCCTGAGTTTCAGAATTTCAAACAAAGCAGATTAAATAACCTAAACCAAACACTAATTATGAAAGATCAGAAGTATAGATGGACGAGGCGCCGTTTTCTTGGTTCGGCTGCCGCAGGAATGGCAGGGGTGGTGTTAGTCCCAGCCCTGACGACATCATGCAAGAGCAAGCCTGACACTGACATTAAGCTGGGTTTCATCGGACTGGGGCGCCAATCGATGTTCCTGCTGAATGGTTTCATTCAGATTCCCGGCGTGAAGGTCCTTGCAGGTTGTGATGTTTACGGGATTAAACGCAAGCGTTTTGACAAGCGCGTGAATGATTTTTATTCAAAAGCCGGCAAGACAGTTAAGGTTGAAACATATGAGAAATATGAGGATCTGCTTGCCCGTGAGGATATAAATGCAGTTGTAATAGCTGTTCCCGACCACAACCATGCCATGATTGCCATTGCAGCATGCAAGGCCGGCAAGGATGTATATCTTGAAAAGCCGATGACCTTTACCATCAGGGAAGGTCAGGAACTGAGGAAGGTAGTGCGCGAATATGACCGTATCCTGGGTGTCGGGAGTCAGCAGCGTTCAGATCCCGGGTTCCAGCATGCCGTGAAGCTCGTCCAGACCGGTGCTCTGGGAAAGATATCAAAGGTGAATGCGTATGTGGGAGCTCCTCCTACACCTTACGACCTGCCGGAGGAACCGCTGCCTGAAGATCTCAACTGGGACAGGTGGACAGGACCCCTCACGGCTAAAATACATTTCAATAACCAGCTTAATCCTCCCATATCACTTGATCCTGAAAAGGATGAGGAAATCTGGGGTGCATGGCGTTGGTACAAGGAGATGGGCGGCGGCTTTACAACTGACTGGGGAGCTCATATGTTTGATATAGCACAGTGGGGACTGGGCATGGACAAGAGCGGTCCGGTTGAGATATCCCCGATAGGCGACGGGACTGAATTCATCTCATGGAAATACGCTGATGGAGTGGTAATGACTTCTGAGCCTTTTGATGACCAGCTTACAAAAGGGGTGAAATTCTGGGGCGAGAACGGATGGATCGAGGTCGCACGCGGATATTTCAATGCTTCGGATCCAAAGTTCAATCCTCCTGCAACCGATGCTGCAGCTGACAGCGGGCCTTATGAAACAAGGATACCTCATCAGGTGAACTTCATTGAAGCAGTGAAGCTCCACCAGGATCCTGTTGTTCCCGTTGAAATAGGCCACAGCAGCTGCACAGTATGTACTCTGGGTAACATAGCCTGCGATCTCGGGAGAACCATCAAATGGAATCCGGATACTGAAACATTCATAGATGATACCGACGGAGAAGCAACAAAACGCCTCCATTATGAATACCGCAGTCCGTGGAAACTGATCTGAAAAAAGCAATCGGGAAATGGTTGCCATGCTTTCACTGAATGAAAGGCAATCATCTACGGCTGAAAGCTATAAACCAAAAGAGGCTGTCAATTCCGACAGCCTCTTTTCTTAGTTATTGGATCCGCTAAAGTTTAAACAACTTTTTTGACCTTTATGGCGACAGGACCCTTTTCCCTCATTTCAATCTCAAACTCTACAGCCTGTCCGGTCTCAAGTTCGGTATGCGGAACATCCAGCCCTGACCTGTGGACAAAAATGTCCTTCTGATCTTCAGTCTGGAGGAAGCCGTAACCCTTAACTCTGTCATACCATTTAACAGTACCTTTCATAGTTCTTGATTTTTTGTTTCCTATCTGTAATTGTCCCTCCTGTTGCCTCCACCACCACGGCGGTCACTGTCTCCTCCTCTGAAATTACTTCTTCTTTCTGTTCTTTCAATTGATTCGTTTACAATAATTTTCCTGCCCTGGACTTCAGCACCATTAAGTTCTTCAATGGCCTTCTTAGCTTCGGCATCGTTAGGCATCTCAACGAAACCAAATCCTTTGCTTTTACCTGAGTATTTATCAATAATGACTTTTGCGGATGTTACTTCGCCATACTCTTCAAAGATTTCTCTTAATTCTGCTTCACTCATTTTAAAATGAAGACTTCCTACATAAATGTTCATAATTCAAAAAAATTAAAATAATTAAACACTAGCAAAGGTCTGATTTATTTTTGAAAACAAAAAATAAAACTTCATAATATATTGTATTTTAATATCTTTTTAATCATGTAACCCTCCTGAATTATCAGCCTCCGCCATGATTAATTTTTGTGTTGCATTTCCAATAATAACAGATAATACTTAAAATTGTTCTGAGAATTCTAAAACATTATCCCAATGAAGATATTCCTGACAGGGGGCAGCGGTTTTATAGGCAGCAGGCTGACTGAAAGACTTATACTTGAAAATCATGAAGTTACTCTGTTGCTTAGGGATCCCGGAAAGGATTTATGGTTCAACAGGAACAAGGTAAAAATCATTGAAGGAGATCTTTTTGATACCGACATTCTGATACAGGGAATGCAGGAGTGTGAACTTGTTTTTCACCTGGCAGCCTACACAAAACCATGGTCGAAGGATCCGTCAGTACCGTATCGTGTAAATGTTACCGGAACGATAAATATCCTTGAATCGGCTCTTAAGACAGGAGTAAAAAGGGTCGTTATGACCTCCTCCTGCGGCACATTGGGTTATTCAGAAAGCGGATCTGCTGTTAATGAATTAACAGTTAGGAACAAGCCGCTGTTCACAACATACGAAAAAACAAAGGAGGAAGCAGAGCAAAGAGCACTGGAATTCTGCAGCAAAGGCCTCGATGTGGTAATTGTCAATCCGTCACGTCTTTACGGACCAGGATCCCTCACCAGCGGAAACTCAATGACACGCATTATCAGGGGATATCTGAGAGGCACATGGAGGATTGTTCCAGGGAAAGGCAAGGCTGTGGGTAACTATGTTTTCATTGATGACGTGGTTGATGGCCATATAAAAGCCGCACTCAGGGGAGTTTCAGGCGAGAAATATATTCTGGGAGGTGAAAATCTCTCATTTACAGCACTTTTTGATACTATCGGAGAAGAGTCCGGTAGGAAAAGGCTGATGATCCATTTCCCTCTTTCAATAATGAGGGCAATAATAAAAATCATCGGTACCGGCTCGCGAATTCTGGGAAAACCGCCGGTGATAACTGAAGAGTGGATTGAAAAATACATGAAAGATGCTGTTATTTCCAGCGACAAGGCAATCAGCCGGCTGGATTATAAGATCACACCATTCAGGACAGGTGTGGGAAAAACGATCGACTGGCTCAGGACTGAAGGCAAATGAATAAATTAAGTATTATTGGCACCGCTTGCCTGTCATTTCCGTTATTTCAAGCTTCAGGACAAGTGTCCTGGCCAGGATTCCAGGCTTGAATGAAAAATTCCTTCTTCCTGAATAGTGCTCCATTATGGCGAGCAATCCTTCCTCCCTTTCTTCCATGCCTGTTACCCTGGATAAACTGCCCCATCCCACCACTGACCTGTAGGCCATTCCAAAATCACATGCATCTATACCTTCACTCAGAATATGACCGGTATCGAATTCAAAGCAAACTAAGTTGTTCTTGTCCATCATCTCCAGCTTTTTCCCTTCAGTGGAGCAATGGAAATAAATCCTTTTTCCGTTATCATTCCGATAGCCGAAATTCATTGTTACCATGTATGGAAAATCATTGTTTGCAAATGACACACGGCACACATCCGACTTCCGTATCACTTCCTCAATTTCAACGATATCCCTGATCTCTCTTTCTTTCCTTCTCATTTGCAGAGTTTTGTTTTTAAATCTGATAATAAGTTCAGCTGTTTTTTTTGCAGCAGCCTGCTAATTTTGTTCATTGTTACTTCAAAATTATCAATAAAGACCAAGAATATTATTAACTTTGACATTTTCAAAAAAAACTGAGTAATTAATCCAATAAACCTGAAGCAATGGGAAAAGGTGACAAAAAATCGAGAAGAGGCAAAATAATTCTTGGTACATTCGGGGTCAGACGGCGCAGAAAGAAACGCGACAAGCCTGAACTGAAACTTGCAAAGCCTGTTGTTGAAAAGGAAATAAAAGAAAAGAAGCTACCAAAGGAGAAAAAGGAGATTACGGAGATAAAAGAGCAGGTTGAGATCCCTGAAATTGCTGAGGCACTGCCTGTAAAGGAAGAAGCGGAATTAAAAGATACAAAACCGCCAAAGGATCAGAGACCGGCCAAACCGGCAGCTGAATCAAAAGAGAAAAAAGCTCCGAAAGAAAAGAAAGAATCCAAAGCTCCAAAGGAGGTAAAGGAAAAGAAAGAAGCAAAACCAAAAAAAGAGAAGAAGAGCTGAAATTATCTCTTTACGATAAGTCTTTCATAGTCAACCGGATCAATTGCTGCATTTATTATTACCGGCTCATTCAGCAGCATTGACTCCCTCAATGCATTTCTCATTTCATTCTCTGATTCCACCCGGAAAACCCTGACCCCAAAGAAGGTTTCCGCACCGAACAGATCGCCGGAATAGAGCATAGTACCGTATGGCGTCAGATCCTGCCATGATTTTTTCAGCCTGATCAGGTTTAGTTCACCGTCAGTAAAAACCACAATTTTTACGGGTATATTATATCTTCTTGCAGTCAAAATCTCCCCTGCACTCATCAGAAAACCGCCGTCGCCGGTAATGCAGGCTGTAGTGGAAGACTTTCTTACTATTCCTGCAGCCAGGGCTGCGGGGATCCCGAATCCCATTCCTGACCAGCCGTTTGACATTATAAGGCTTTTTCTTCCGCCAGTTTCCCAGAACTGTCCGGCCACGTGAAGATGAGACCCTACATCAGCCGTAAGGATAGCATCTCCGGGCAGTTCTTCATGAAGAACCCTGAGAGCGGTTACAGGACCAAAGTGCCCCCCGCATTCATGAAATGCCGACTCCATTGACTTACGAACGGTTTGTACAGACCTCATGTCATCAGCCTGCTCACGGGGCTCAAGCGAATTGAGCAGCTCAAACCATTGCCTTTGATCGCTGATATACTGCAGGTTCCTTAATGAGGCGGGCATGTCTGTCACTCTGGTGCCAAAGTGAACAAGCGGTATGTCAGGCATCCATGATTCATAATTGAATTCCACAGGATCATATCCCAGACCTATAACAAGATCTGATCTTGAAATAATCTCATCGAGCCTGTCGCTCAAAGCGTGAAAAAGAACTCCTGCGTAGCATCTGTGATTTTCCGGCAGGATGCCTTTGGCCATCGGTGTTATCACAACCGGTATCTGGTGAGTACTCAGGAAATCAATCAGTTTTTGCTGTAATCCGAGTCTGGCTGCCGTAAGGCCTACGGCCAGCAGCGGCCTCTCTGCCCTGCTGATAATTCTGATTACCTCTGTTCTGTCTCCGGATGATTCCGTCGCATAATGGAAATCCTGTTTATGCCCTGTAAAACCGGATTCCATATCAGCCAAACCAACCGGAAGGCCAATATGGACCGGTCCGGGATATTCATGCAGGCAGAGTTTGAGAGAATTGGCGATTACCTCTCCTGCATTTTCTCCGGAAAGACGAAATGTTGCCTTTGTTACAGGAGCAAAAAGTCTCTGATGACTGATATTCATCTGTGAGGTCCTGTCAATCATGGTATCGTTCATTTCGCTGGTCAGGGCAAGGACGGGATACCTGTCGAGAAACGCGTAGCCTGTCCCGGTAGCCAGGTTCGTAGCCCCGGGCCCGAACGTTGCATGACACACTCCCGGTATCCCGGTGAGCTTTGCCGTAATTCCTGCCATTATGCCCGCTGAAGCTTCCCCGGATGTGAGGATGAATTCAATACCTGATGACCTGAAAGCTTCTATATAGGGGATGGAAGGTCCTCCGGGAACCCCGAAAACATATTTTATACCATTGGCATGCAGCTGGTTTGCAAGATATTGGGCAATTGTCATGATTTTCCTGTTTAGCCAACAGCAAATCTATTAAATAAAATATTTTTTTTTCAGATATTTACGGGCTCATTTTGGCTTGTTGGACAGAAAGGGAAATACGATATTCTGGGCTGTGATAGCCTGTTTGCTTTGGTCGACAGCCTATGCAGGCATAAAACTTGGCCTTCAATATGATACTCCCCTCCATTTTGCGGGGATAAGGTTCATGATTTCAGGTTTGATGATTCTTCCTTTTACGGTCAGGCCGAAAGCATACATAAAAATGATAAGGGAAAACCGAAAACTCGTTGTCAACATCACAGTACTTCAGACCCTGTTAAATTACTCTCTTTTCTATCTGGGTATGAACCTTGTGCCGGGTGCGCTCGGGGCAATAATTGTCGGATCACAGCCTTTGGTAACCGCAGTTGTGGCAGCCATGATGCATGAGGAAGAAAAGCTTACGAAGCATAAGATTGTAACTATAATAGCCGGAATTTCAGGCGTTGTTCTTATCAGTGCGGGAAGACAGGCATTCAGGATGGGAACTGCGCTGGAATTGCTGGGTGTGACAATGATACTTGGAGCCAACATTGCCACGGCTTTAAGCAACGTTCTTGTTTCATTGAAAGGCAGGGGTATCCATCCCCTGGTCCTCAGCTCAACATCCCTGGGTGTCGGGGGCCTTATTCTCTATATGGTCTCCCTGCTGACTGAGACAAGGATTCCCGTTCATAAGCCTGCTGAGTACTGGGTCGTTCTGATCTGGCTCAGCTTCATGTCGGCATTCGCGTTCTCACTATGGTTCAAGCTGCTTCAGCGGCCCGGGGTAAAAGTTTCAGAGCTGAACCTTTGGAAATTCATCATCCCGGTTGTCGGTGCTGTTCTTAGCTGGATCCTGGTACCGGGAGAACATCCGGAATGGCTTACAGTAACAGGAATGATACTGATCACTGGTTCCCTTGTATTGTTTTATTTCAGTACCAGGGAAACAGTCCCTGATCGAAAAACCGTTTACCTCAAATGAAAAGACTGATCATATCCCTGCTGTGCTATGCAGTATTCTGGCTGCTGTTCTTCTTTGTTGCAAGAAGCTATTTTCTCATAACTCATTTCAGGGAAGCAGCAGTTACCGGCTTAAGTGCAATCGCAGGCACATTTACCCATGGGATTAAACTCGACATTTCTGCCACAGGCTACATAATGATCCTGCCCTTGTTGGCTTTGCTGTTTTTTATATGGACGGGAGGAAAATGGTATAAGGTATGGCTTAAATGGTATACATGGATCATCCTGCTTATTGCATCAGTGATCATTGTTACGGATTCAGTTCTCTATACCTACTGGGGATACAGGATGGACTACACCCCATTCATATATCTCCGGACACCTAAGGAAGCAGCTGCATCAGTAAGTACCATCAGTATTATCCTTATGGCTTCAGGCATTCTTCTGATTGCCGGTATTTCCGGATTAATTTTCAACAGAACCTTCAGGCCATTTTTCAATCATTCCGTCAGGCAAGGTCTCAGGATCCCGGCAACATTTTTGTTCATGATTATGTGCGGATCACTTATAATACCGATAAGAGGAGGCCTGGGAGTGGCGCCTGTATATGCAGGCTCGGTATATTTCAGCGATAAAATGTTTGCCAACCATGCTTCGGTTAACGTGGTTTGGAATGTCGGGAGCTCCTTCATTAACCGTAAACCTGCCAATAATCCATATACGTTCACTGATATGGAGACTGCAAAGTCGATTGCAGACTCACTTACAACAAAAGGCGGTAATACCGAAATGGTTTTGAATAACCCACGGCCAAACATTCTGTTCATTATACTCGAAAGTTTCGGAAATACCCTTATCGGACCTCTTGGAGGTGACCCGCTTACTACTCCAAACCTTAATAAAATGATTGATGATGGTCTGGTATTTTCAAATTTCTATGCTTCAGGGAACCGTACAGATAAGGCATTGCCGGCCATACTCAACGGTTACCCGGCTCAGCCTTCAGTATCAATTATCAAGGAGGCAAAAAAGACTCAGTCGCTTGAAAGCCTTGTAAAGATCTTAAACGGACTTAACTATCACAGTTCTTTCTGGTACGGGGGCGACATAAATTTCGCCGACTTCAAATCATTTGTGATAAGCTCGGGATTCAGGGAGATTGTAACAATGGAAAATTTTAACAGGTCGGATTTTAACTCCAAATGGGGAGTTCATGACCATGTGTTTTTCGAAGCTCTCAGGGATTCAATGGAGAAAGTTGAGGAACCTTTCTTCAGGGTAGCACTGACGCTCTCCAGCCACGAACCTTTCGAGGTGCCGATGGAACCTGTTTTTGAAGGAAATGATAATCTGACAAAATTCAGGAATTCGGTTTACTATACCGACAAAACGCTGGGAGAATTCATCGGATGGGCGAAGACCACTGACTGGTGGCATAATACCCTTGTGGTTCTGGTGGCTGACCATTGCAGGAGGAATTCGCTTGATGAGCTTGTGTATTCCCCGGAGATATATAAAATTCCGATGCTGTGGATTGGAGGGGCTTTGAATGTGCCGGGCATGAGGATTGAGAAGCTTGGATCCCAGGAAGATATTCCGGTAACGCTGCTTCGACAGCTTGGTATAAGCAATAACTTCCGATTCGGCAAGGACCTCCTTTCCAGCAGTTCCAGTTCCTTTGCATTTTATACGTTCAAGGAAGGTTTTGCATTTATTACGGATACGTCAGTATATATTTATGATCATCAGCTGAGAGAATCCGTTGTGGAGGAAGGTCAGGATCCTGGTCTTGCAGGCAGATCAGGAAAGGCATATCTTCAGGTTCTCTATGATGATTATATGAAAAGATAGTTTCCACAATTGCCTGGTACTCCATAAATTATTTAAATTTGTGTTTATGGAACCCCGCCCTGTCAAAATATTTGCTGAAGAGAACACTTCCAGGCTGCAATATATTGCTGATCTTATCCTGGGAGAGATCCTCGGCCTGTCGTGGGAGATAGTAACTGACCGCAGGAAACTTGGTAAATTCCCTGTTATAAATTATTCGGCATCTGATATTAAAGGCTCATGCAAAATCAATCCCGCGGGCCTTCTTTCCGAGAAGGGCATCAGCAGGCATGATCCTGTTGTTACAGACTGGAACGGTCTTCCGGTGTTTTTTTCTTCCGGATCTTATGGGGACATGCCATTTGATATTTTTTCCGCCTCCTTCTATCTGGTTACCCGCTATGAGGAATATCTTGATTTTAAGCCCGATGAATACGGAAGGTTCAAAGCCTCCGATTCGTTTGCTTTCAAGAACGGATTTCTTGATATTCCAATTGTGGACCTGTGGTCGAGGGAGCTGGCAAAAACCCTTGTCAGAAAATATAATTCCCTTACCTTCAGGAGGAGTGAGTTTAAAGCCCTGGTCACAATTGATGTTGATGAACCATTTGCCTACCTTGGCCGGAGCCTTATCGGCAATATCGGTGGCTTCATCCACGACATTGCATCGAAACCCGGCCATGCTGCTCAACGTTTTGAATGCCTTACAGGCGGGGAGAAGGATCCTTATGAAGTATTTGATTATATTTCAGGCTGTATTGAAGCAAGTCATTCCGATTCAAAGTATTTTCTTGCTGTGGGGAATCCTTCAAGATATGACAAAAATCCCTCATGGAAAAATGAAGAATACCGGAAACTCATTGGCAGCATTGAGCGCAAGACCGAGATCGGATTGCATCCCTCCTTCAGGGCAGGCACTGAATCTACGGCGCTCAATATGGAACTGAAAAGACTCCGGTCAATTACAGGCCATGAGATAACAAAAAGCAGATTCCATTATCTGAGGTATAGGATGCCCGATTCATATTCCAGTATTTACGAAGCAGGAATCTGCGAAGACTATTCCATGGGGTACCATGATGAGCCTGGTTTCAGGGCAGGTATTGCGCGTCCATTTAAGTTCTATAATGTCAGGGATGATAAACCTTCAGGATTGCGGATAGTACCTTTTCAGTTGATGGATATTTCGCTTACCGGTAATAAAAAACCCACTGCCGAAGCTTCAAAGGAATTGATCACCAGGCTGATCATGGCTACCCACAGTGCCGGAGGTGTGTTTGTCAGCATATGGCATAACACAACCCTGTTGAATTCCCCGGAATGCCAGGAATGGCGTAATCTTTTCGAATTCATGCTTAAAGGATCCTGATGCTGGGCTCCGGGCGACAGGCAACTGGCTCCAGGCTCTATGCTCCATGCTCCATGCTCCGGGCTCCGGGCTCCAGGCTCCCTTCGCCCTGCGCCCTGCGCCCTGTGCCCTGCGCCTTACATCAAAGCTGGTCCAGCTCTATTTCCTCGTCATCCCTTACCTCGTACATCTTACCGTTTTCACATTTGATGGTTCTGGCAGGGAATTTCTTAAGAATGGTATAATTATGTGTGGCAATCATAACAGCCCTTCCGGTGCTGCTGATGTCCCTGAGAAGCCTTATTATGCCTTCCGAGGTCTCTGGATCTAGGTTGCCGGTAGGTTCATCAGCCAGTATTATGTCGGGGTCGTTCAGCAGGGCACGTCCGATGACTACACGCTGCTGTTCTCCTCCGGAAAGCTGGTAAGGCATTTTGTACCCCTTAAGGTCAAGGCCAACTTTCCCAAGCACCTGATTAATCCTTTCATCAATGAGATTTCTGTCCTTCCATCCCGTTGCCTTAAGAACGAACTCAAGGTTTTCGTTGACGGATCTGTCGATAAGCAGTTGAAAATCCTGGAATACGATACCGATCTTCCTTCTGAGGAAAGGGATCTCCCTCGGCTTTATACGGGAGAGATCGAAGCCTGCAACGGTTCCGGATCCTTCCTTCAGGGGAAGCTGGGCATTCATTGTCTTTATGAGGCTTGTTTTGCCGCTGCCGACCTTACCGACCAGGTAAACATATTCTCCTTTGCAGATGCTGAGACTCACGCCGGATAACACAAGGTTTTCCTGCTGCCATATGTTGCATTCCTTAAGGTCAATGATTTTCTCAAGTGTCTGAGCCTCTTCCATCTCTTATCGTTTGATGACGCAAAATAATGAAAGAATTGATAACTAACATTTATATGTTGATAAAATCAGTAATAAAGCTCTGTACGTGGCGTTTTATAATTGTAATTTTACATGTATCTGAGAAATAAAGTAATAGGTTTAAATGGCTTATTATTAATGTTTTGTTATTAAATATCGAGTCCTTTGAGCGGGGATTTGCAGAAATTAATTGGCCAAAAAATTGAAGTTATGAACAAAACGAAAATCCTGCTGATGTCATGCTTTTTGATAACAGGAAGCATTGTGGCTGATGCCCAGATGTCATTTTCAGGAAGTGATCTTGGATCGGAATTCAACAGGGGAGTGGACTTGTTCAACAAGGAAAAATATGCTGCAGCGATAAGATTTTTTGACTCGTATGTTAAAAACGGAGACAAAGCAGAAAAGATTCTTATGGCTGAAGCTGAATATCATGCTGCACTGTCTGCCCTGAAGCTTTTCAATCCGGATGCGGAATACAGGATGCTGATGTACCTTACAACTCATCCTGAGAGCCCGAGAATAAATGAGGCCCGAATGGCGCTTGGTGACTATTTCTACCAGAACCGGAATTACCGCAGAGCAACAGTATATTATGAATCAGTTGACAGGCACGAACTAAAAAGCGCCCGTTTGCCGGAATACTCATTCAGGTACGGTTATTCCCTTTATATGAAAGGCGACAAGCAAAAGGCACAACTCATGTTTGCTGAAATAAAGGACATTGATACGGAATATACTCCTCCGGCAATATACTACTATTCGCAGATCGCCTATGAGGAGAAGATGTATGAGACTGCTCTCGAGGGATTTGCCAGACTTAAGGATGATGAGACCTTCGGACCCATTGTCCCATTTTATATCGTTCAGATATTGTATCTGAACAAAGACTATGACGAGATACTGAGAATAGGGCCCGACCTTCTGCAGTCAGCTCCTCCTGATCGTGCTGTGGAGTTGTACAGGTTTATAGGGGATGCAAACTACAAAAAGGAAAACTATAAGGCCGCGCTTACCTATCTTGAACAATATGCCGCAAAGGCAAAGACGATGGAAAGAGAGGACAAGTACCAGCTGGGGTACTGCTATTATAAGACAGGTAATTACGACAAAGCAATAAAAGTCCTTTCCGAAACATCAGCCAAATCTGATCCGCTCAGCCAGAATATCTGGTTTGTCCTGGGTGACTGTTATCTTAAAAGCGGAGATAAGAAGAGGGCTCAGTTTGCATTCGGCCAGGCATCACAGATGGATTTTGACAGCAAGCTGAAAGAGGATGCGCTTTTCAACTTTGCAAAGCTTACCTATGAGACTTCATCTTCACCTTTTGGAGAAGCCATTGCAGCTTTTCAGGAATATATCGAACTCTATCCGGGTTCCGAAAAGATTGAAGAAGCTTATAATTATCTCGTAGCCACATTCACAGAAATAAAGAATTACAAAGCAGCAATAACTGCACTGGATAAGATCAGGGTTAAAGACAGCAGGCTGGAGGAAGCCTATCAGAGGGTGGCCTTTTTCCGGGGACTTGAACTGTTTAAGAATATGGAAATTGACGAGTCGATAAACATGTTCAATAAGTCCCTTTCCTATGGGAAATACAACAGCTCCCTGATGGCCAGGGCCATCTACTGGAGAGGAGAAGCTGAATACAGGTCAGGTGCGTATGATGCCGCCAGGGATGATTTTGAAACATTTCTGGGCATGCCGGGGGCATCACGGTATGAAGAATATTCGCTGGCCAGATATAATCTTGCATATTCATTGTTCAACATGCAGGATTATTCCGGAGCTCTTACCCATTTCAGGAGCTTCGAATCGGGTGCGGCAAATGGCAGGCCTGAAATTCTGGCCGACACTAAAATAAGGATAGCTGACTGCTATTTCATCACAACAAACTATCCGATGGCAATAAGCTATTACGACAAGGTGATTGAGAATGGCAAAACCGATGCCGACTACGCAATGTACCAGAAAGGATTCTGCCTTGGATTGAGTAATAACCAGAAGGGGAAAGTTGATATACTGACCACGCTCATATCAAGATATCCCAATTCATCGTATGTGCCCAGTGCAATTTTTGAGAGGGGACGAGCCTTTCTTGTCATGGAAGACTTCAGAAGGGGAGAGGCTGATTTCATTAGTGTGATCGCTAATTACCAGTCAAGTCCGTTTGTGCCCCGTTCAATCATACAGCTGGGTCTGTTGTATTTCAACCTGGGAGAAAATGAAAAGTCAATATCCCAGTTCAAAAAAGTCATAGAAAACTATAAGTCAACTCCTGAGGCCAGGTATGCACTGACAGGACTTAAAAATGCCTATGTGGAGATGAATGATGTTGAAAGTTACTTTGCTTATGTCAAATCGCTGGGTTATGGTGATGTGAGTTCCGCAGAGAAAGATTCACTTCTTTATACTTCAGGAGAAAACCTTTATATGGATGGGAAATACGACCGTGCCTCGGAAGTCTTCAGAAATTATCTACGGGAATTCTCATACGGGAGTTTCAGGCTCAATGCCCAGTTCTATCTGGCCGAATGCCTGATGTCATCGGGGGGAAACAAGGAAGAAGCACTGCAATTGTACAGGCAGGTCATTGACGTCCCGAACAATCAGTTCCTTGAACAGGCTTTGATTGCAGCCTCTTCAATGCTTTACGACAGGGAGGAGTTTTCAGAGTCGTTAGCGTATTATGAAAAGCTTGAAAATGCAGCTGCAACATCAGATGTAAGGATCATTGCGCTGAAAGGGCAGTTACGGTCAGCCTACCAGGAAGGGGATGCCCAGAAAAGCATTGGAATTGCAAGGAAGATCAAAAACACGGCTGGTGTCCCGGAGGAGCTTGAAAGAGAGGCAATTTTTATCGAAGCCAAGGCTTATTACAGTCTGAATCAATATGATGAAGCTCTGGCCGATTTCAGAAGGGTAGCAACGGAAATCATAAGTATTGAAGGTGCAGAATCGAAATACAGGGTTGCCGAAATACTTTTTATGAAAGGCAATATTGATGAATCGGAAAAGGTGGTAACCCAGTTCATTGATCAGAATTCACCTCACCAGTACTGGATGGCCAAAATGTTTCTGCTGCTCTCCGACATCAGCCTTAAGAAGGGTGATACCCTACAGGCACGGGCTACACTGCAGAGCCTGAGGGAGTATTATACCATAAGCGATGACGGGATACTTGATGAGGTAAGGTCAAAACTGGCAGCACTCGACCAGGGTAATTAGGCCCTTTTGTTGAAGTAAAATTTGACTGTATCAGAAGATGAAACCCACATGATTGACTAAAACGCAAACACATAATGAAAATAATTCATTTTCCTCCGGGCTCACGAGCTCGACGAAGTCAATCATGTGTGGTTCCATCAGGCCATAAGAAATAAATTACATGCTGATGAAAAACAGAAACAGAAAACAGGTACCAATGATTATAAGGAATATTTTACCAGTGATCCTTGCAGGCGTGCTGTTATTTCCATTGGATCTGCCGGGACAGAAATCCGAACAGGATCTGAAAAGGGAGGTGACATTGTATAATCCATACAAGCCGTCGCTCCCGGATTTCAAGAAGAAAAGCTTTCTTCCGGAAATAAACGATACTGTAAAGGTGATACCGCGATTCAGTTACAGTGTGGCGTCAAAACCCTATTCTCCCGAATTCAGCATCAGCACAATCAAGCCTGCAGCACTTCTTTCCGATCCGCTGCCAAAGCTTTATAAGGGATATGTGAAATTAGGGTTTGGCAACTATTCAACCCCGCTGGCAGAGCTGAGCATCACCAATCACCGGTCGAAACAGGGCGCCTTCGGCTTATATGCAAGGCACTACTCATCTTTCGGGAAAATACCCCTTAAATATGTTCCTGAAAAAGTATTTGCAGGTTTTATGGATAACGATGCATCCATTTTTGGCAGGAAATTCTTCAGAAAGAGTGTTTTAGGCCTTTCTGTGGATTACGCACAGAAGACCAGATATGCATACGGCTACAAGACCGACGATCCCGTATATCTTTATACGGCGCAGAAAAAGGACATAAAGGCAGGTTACTATGATATAGGAGCAAAAGCATCATTTTCATCAATTAATCTTGATTCGGCTGATTTCGCCTATGACTTCAGCCTGTCGCACGATTATTTCAATTACTCGAAGTACCGCACCTATAATCACACCGCCTTTTCAGGTGAGCTGGCCAAAGCGATTGAGAAATTCTATGCAGGAGCCAATATCGGTTTCGATCATTACAAACTGCCCGACACATTGAATTTCAAGCCCAAATATATCTTTTCTGGAAATCCTTTTATCCGCAGGAGTACCGATCAGTGGAACTTCAATCTGGGCCTGAAGTTTGTGCTTGCAAGAAACATTGAAAGCACAGCCAGGTTTTATTTTTATCCGGATATAAATTTTGGATTTACCATCGTCCCTGAGTACATGAGGTTCTTCGCACAGCTCGACGGACGGCTTGAGAACAATGATCCCATGCATCTTTTCTTACAGAATCCATACCTTATGCCCGATACTCTTTTCAGGGTGAAGAATACTGATCACTCCATAGCGGTAACTGCAGGACTTAAAGGTAACAGCGGCATGGGAGGGAATTACCTGATCTCAGTTTCATTCTCCCACATCAATGATCTTATGCTTTTTGCCAACATAGCCCATCCCGACACCCTCGGGATTATTGAGAGAGGCAATTATTTTGCTCCTGTGCCGGATGATGCTGAAGTTTTGAACATTCATGGGGAACTGAGCGGTAATATCTCGGAAAGACTTAAATTTTATACCTCGGGTAACTTCAATTCCTATACGCTGGCATTCAATAAGCATCCCTGGGGTAAACCCTTATGGGACGGTCAGCTTGGATTTAGGTATAATCTCCGCGACAAGATCCTTGCCGGAGCTGAATTATCATTGCTTGGAAAGAGGCATTTCCTTGTGAGGCAAAGTTCAACGGGCTGGTCAACGCTTGTTCCTGAAATAACAGAAGTCCCGGCACATGTAAATCTTAATCTGAGTGCGGAATACCGTTATACGAAAATTCTTTCATTCTGGGTAAAGGTCAACAATATATCCACAAAAAGATATTATGAATGGGCATTCTATCCGTCGCAGATGTTCAGCATAATGGCCGGATTCAGTTACAGCCTCTGATGCCGGAGCTTCCGGCATGCGGCACCCTCCGCGGCACTGACTGTACCCTCCGGGGCCCGGCAACATCTTTCAGCATCAT
>CAZTDW010000007.1:0-51834 GCA_964611835.1 uncultured Rikenellaceae bacterium
CCGCTCCTTCCCCCCTGGGGGAAGGTTGGGAAGGGGGTTGCTTGTAACACCTCACATAATTAGTTTTCATTCCCTAATATAAACTGATTATGAATGATAATAAAATCAGAAAGTGGTTTTTTAATGCATTAACGTCTATTTTGTGACCATGTTCAACTGACTTATTATACCGCACTAATTGTCACAAGCCAGGACTCCCTGAGGGAGAAAGTGTTATATCAAAAGTCATCCTCAAGCTGAATATCAGATATCCATAAAAATGGGCATGAATTATTATCAAATTACTCTCATTTTAAAAAATAAAACAATTTCTTTTGATTTGTTTTATATTTGTAACCCTGAAGATCGACCTGATTAACAACTGTTCATATTTTATGGCAAAAAAATACTCACTGGACAAGGATAAGATCAAGATAGTTCTGCTTGAAGGAATACATAAGAGTGCAGCAAGGTTTTTTAAGTCCAACGGATATTCCAACATCGAATCCTTTCCTGCTGCCCCGGATGATTATACCCTGAGATCAATCATCCAGAATGCAAATATTATTGGTATACGGTCGCGGACACAGCTGACAAAAGGGATCCTGAGCTCAGCTGAAAAACTTCTTGCCATAGGCTGTTTCAGTATCGGTACCAACCAGGTTGACGGAAAATCAGCAAAGCTTATGGGCATTCCGGTCTTTAATGCACCTTTTTCCAATACCCGCTCGGTTGCTGAGCTTGTTATTGCAGAAGCAATACTTCTGATGCGCAATATCCCAATAAAGAACGCAGCAGCTCACAGGGGTATGTGGATGAAATCGTCAACAAACTGCTTTGAGGTGAGGGACAAGAATCTCGGAATAATAGGATATGGGCATATTGGCTCCCAGGTATCGATACTTGCCGAATCGCTGGGGATGAATGTGTATTACTACGATATTGTAAAAAAGTTAAGTCTGGGCAAAGCAGTCGCCTGCTCCTCGCTTGAGGAGCTTTTAAAAGTTGCACATATAGTAACCCTTCATGTTCCCGAAACCCCCCTGACAAGGAATATGATAGCTGACAAGGAGTTCTCTCAGATGAAAAAGGGAGCATGTCTTATTAATGCGTCAAGAGGATCAGTGGTGAACATTGGAGCATTGTCCAAATCTCTCAGATCGGGCCATATCCTCGGCGCAGCTCTTGACGTATTTCCTGAAGAGCCTGCTTCCAACAACGATCCTTTTATCTCTGATCTGCAACAGTACGAAAACGTAATACTTTCCCCTCATGTCGGGGGAAGCACGATGGAGGCACAGGAAAATATCGGAACAGAAGTTGCCGAAAAGCTTGTAAAATACAGTGACACGGGGGCAACAATCGGAGCAACGAATTTCGTGCAGGTATCATTGCAACCTAACAGGAATGCCCAGCGGTTTTTGCATATTCATAAAAATGAACCCGGCATTTTGAAGGAAATAAACTATGCGTTCACATCAAAAGGAATAAATATTGCTGCTGAATATCTTCAGACAGATCCTGATATCGGCTATGTTATAATAGATACTGAAAGCCGCCTCAACTCCGGCATCATACAGGAGCTTAAATCAATACCCGGTACAATCAGGGTAAGGATGCTCTATTGAATGCCTCGCCCCCTCTTATAAGTCTAAATCAAAAGTCCTTTTGGCACCTTTGTGCTACCCTTTGAGTAGCCTTTGAGGTTAAACATAAATCACTGAACCACAAAGGATCACAAAGGCAGGCACGAAGGTCGTTAAGGAGAAAAAAGTAATTAGAAGCACTTTTGATACAGTCTTAAGATCCAGCTGAAATGAGACCTTCTGGCAGTTGTGATGATTCAAATCTTAATTTTTCAATGGGTACAAATGTCTCATCGGCAGTTTCGACGATACTTATGTTTTTGCATAAACTACCGAAAATACCTTTGATCGTATTTATGACAGTCTGCATTATCGGTTTATAGATCCACTCAAATTCCTCAGGACCTTTTTCAAGCGATTTCTCGGTATTCAGCCTGTAATCTTCCTTTACCTTATTGGCATATCTGTAAAGGTTATCAGTTGTCATCCATCTTTTTTCGGCAAGGGCATTCTGACTCCGGAACTCAAAAATTTCAAAAAATCCCCATTCAAGCTTTCTGTTTCCAAATGAAAGGAATTTAGGGTTGATATTGGCCACTATCAGTTCATCACTTTCAGGAAGGTATTTGAATCTAAGCTCTTTGCAGTCAATGCCGAATTTGGCCTGAATAGAAATATTCAGGCTTCCGTAATACTTTATTTCCCTGTCATCAGCTATTGTCTCCTTTTTTACTACAGGCCGGTTAAAGTTTGTATCCACCTCAAATAAGTTAAGTTCCAGTATATTCCTGATCTTGGTGATCTGGAACTGCCTTTCTTTCAGATAGGCAATTTCCTCCTCGAGCTTGTCGTTAAGTTTTGCCAGTGACTTGTTCTTGTCTTCAAGTCCCTCTATCCTGCTCTGGAACTGGGATACACGCACGTTGAGATTGATAAGCTGCTGTATGCCAAAGATTATAAGACCCACCCCCATAGCTGCAAAGCCCCAGAGAAAGACTTTGTTCAGAAGCAGTATAAGTGCCAGCCCAATCAGGAGGATAAAAATGCCATATCGTTTTATGAGAGCCATTCAATTCAGTTTTAACCTGGTGGTCTTTGCTTAAACTTCACGCAATATTATGTTATTTTTTTAAGAACTTTCACTGAGATCCATCAGGAAGTTACAGTAGCGCCGATTTGAATTGCTGGCGCCGATTTGCAATCGGTGCCATAACATCACAACCGGGCAAAAGGCACGGATTACAACCGAGCAAAACGCATAAATGTAAATTCGTGTAAGCGAGTAACTACAACATTTTTGCGAGCTCGACGAAGTCAAATCCGCGCCAACGGCGAGAATCATCTTGATTGTTTTGCAGGAAACACCTTGTTCTGATAGCTGGTCCTGATCACATCCTTAAATATTGTCCAATGCTCCTCTGTCATCCTTCCCGGGGTAAAGAGACATATCCCGGCTGCACCATTTTCCATCGATTCCCTTATTGCCGCCTCAAGCTCACCAGGTACCAGTCCGTGGTTTTCAGGATCAGGCTCATTTGCCTTGTTGGCCGGATCGGGACAGATGAACAGTCCGCTGTACAGAGGTTTGGAATTGTTGATGGAGGTTACGCCTTCCCTGCACATATCGCCTATCCATTCAGTACCCTCAAGGTAGAAGTCGTTATAGTTCATAGGGTAGAATGCATCGATGTTCCATTTGTCCCATTCCTGCCTTACAATTTTTTTGGCTATGGAATTGGGTCCCGGGAAAACGGCTGCATTTATTACTTTTCCTTTTGAATGTACAACTTCGGCCAGCCGGTTGACAAGATTGGTTATCAGGTCATACCTGAACTGCTTCCATTTTTCAACCTGTGACGGATCTTCAACATCATTCAGGTCAACACCGGTATTAATAAGGAAATCATTCTTGCATTTGTCGCAGTAGCAATAATCAAACTGCGGATATTCCCTGTCCATTACCAGATTGTACTTTTCCCACAGACCCTTTGCAAGAATTACATCAGGGAACCGTATAAAATCAAGATGTATCCCGTCAACCTCAGGAATTTCAGCGATGGTTCCATAAAGGTTTTCAAGATATTTTATAACCTCCTCCTGGTTCGGGCATACGAAATGATAATGATCGGCGTAAGCCGGTTTATCGTATGCAGATTCACCGATGCCGTTTATGGCGTACCACTCAGGTTTCATATCCGGATTATAATTCTGGGTAAGTGTTGGTATCCAGGTATGGAATTCAAGACCAACCTCTTTGGCTATTTTACCAACTCGTTTGTAAACTTCAGGATCCCGGCCTCCTGAATACATTAGTCCGTCTACTCCTTTTTCCTTCAGACCTGTAAATTCAGCTTTAATCTCTGCGTCGGTAGCCTTCCCGGGCCCTCCGAGCCAGGCGTAGCAGGAGATTTTCGATTTCTCTGCACTACTGCATGAAATCCCGGCTAGAATTGCAATTACCGCAAAAAGCTTAAGGAATAATATTCTTTTCATCATATAATAATTTGTTTTAATGGTATGATGGAACCTCCATGTAGTTGATTATTATATTATTGTGTTTGTGTATGCAAATACATGGAGGTTTCATATTGTAAATTATTTATATCCAGAAGAGTTCAAATTTCATAATGAAATAATAATAATTAAAAATCGAGCCTGTTTTTTCAAAATGCTACAATCATCAAATATATTAAAATTCAATTATTTCCTTAGGTTTTAGATTATTCTCCATTGTCCAGAAATGAGCCTGACCATGTGAGATTCTGAAAAAAATCAAACCGGGACTGTCTATAGTGATACCGAAGTTTTTTAAAAAGGGTCTGTCATTCAGGGCTTTCTCCCTTAGTTTAATGTCATCGATAAATTCAACCGATCCCGCGATCCGGAGCATTCTGCCTATCATTCCCTCATGCCTGTAAAAGCAAACTTCGGTTTTTGGATTCTTCCTGAGCTGATGAGGGAACTCCTTTATCGAGGCTGTCTGAAAATAAAATCCGGTTTCATCGGCAAACCAGAAACCAAGAGCACGAACCCTGGGCTGATCACCTTCGGATGTTGCCAGAAAACATACAGGATTTTCATTCGTGAACTTAATGCAATCGCGGATATCCATGTGAGGAAGTTCTTAATATTTGAAATTGATTGGTAGTTAATTCTGTCTGCCGGCTTTTCCAACCTTTCCCGGCCACATTAACGCAAGTATATTAAGGATCATCACCACGATGATGACAAACAGGGATACGTTTGCCCCTGAGAAAAAATGATGATAATCAATAAAATAGAATGTTACCAGGACCAATGCAACACATATGCCTGCGGTAATGTACCGGATGGTCTTCATATTTTATTTTTACGGAATATTCTAAAATTCCAGTTCTTATAAATGATAAGTGTCATTATCAGAATGTATTCAGTAAACGGTATTCAGTAACCGGTAACTCAAAATACCCTTGTCCGACTGACTGCTCGGGCATGAAGAGGAAGTTTACCGAATACCGAATACTGAATACCGGTCACCCCCCCTAAACTGCCGCCTGTTGCCTGTTGCCTGCCGCCCGTTGCCCGTCGCCCCGTCTCTCGTCCCTCAGTCTCTTAGTCTCTTAGTCTCTTAGTCTCTTAGTCTCCCATCCTCCCGTCGCCCTAAAGGCTGTTGATAAAATCAGCGCTCGGTTTAAATGTTACAGGATCCATCTCAACGAAAATATTCTTCACCCCGCCGGTTTTTACAGATGCAAAGAACTCTTTCCAGTCGACAATTCCTTTTCCCAGAGGTACGCTTTTCTTTTCAGTCGATGACCAATCGGCAAGATGTGCCGAGATGAATCTTCCAGGATACTTCTTAAAATAGTCGGAAGCCTTATAACCTATATTAATGACTGCAACCTGGAACTGCATCTTAACATATTCCGGATCAAATTCTTTCAGCAGTTCATCATAGATCAGCTTTCCATCCAGTTTTTCAAATTCCATGTGGTGATTGTGAAAGCCCATCTGGATGCCTGACTTTTTGGACTTCATGCCATACTTATTGAGCTCGTCTGCCGCTTTCATCCAGTCGCTCAGTTTAGCGTCCTTGGGCAGCCAGAAACTCGAAAGTATCATCTGTTTCTGACCTGACTCCGCAGCAAACTCTATGCGTTCATCAAGGTTTTTCTGAAATTCGGGCATTCCGTAATGGGTGCTGTCAAAGCTCAGCCCTGCATCATTGATGATCTTCTTCATTTCTTTGGCCGTCAGTTTCATGAGAGGCCCGAAACCTGATGACTCATATCCCGGAGGTGAACACATTTCGACACTTTTGTATCCAAGTCCGGCCATCATTTTCAATGTGCCTGCAAAATCTTTTATAAGCTCATCCTTGATCGTCCATACCTGAAAGCCAAGGGGCATATTTACGGTTTTTGCCGGAGAAACGGCATTAAGATTCAGGGGAAGGTGTGAAGCAACTACTGCCGATCCTATCCCCCAAGCGCTCCTGGTTAAAAAGTCTCTCCTGGATAAATTTTTCATAAACGGTATAATTAAATTGTCAAAAAATTGAACTATTTAAAACTTGTAAACTGTCCACCTTTAAAGCAGTTTACCCCGTTATCCGTTCCTATCCATACAACCCCCTCCTTGTCGACTGCAAGACAAAGCACATTGTCACTGTTAAGACCGTTGCTTTTGGTGTAAGATGTCCAGTCGGAGCCGTTGAATACAGATATCCCGCCTTTGGTTCCAAACCAGTAGTTCCCCTTTTCATCAGCTGTAATTGCCTGAACATCATCATTCACAAGGCCTTCGGCCGTGGTATAGACTGTCCAGTTGTCAAGAGTATTGTCCCCGGTGTGCTTCGCAAGTCCGAGATTTGTCCCAAACCATTTGGACCTGTCTTTAGCAATGTAAACACTGTGTATGGTGTCTGACGGAATGATGATCGGTCCCCACATTGCATAAACCGATGCCCCTGAAATTCCGTCAACGTCGTTTTTAAAGACCCTGGCGACTCCGACTCCGTCAGTCCCGACATAAAGGGTGTCGCCTGTAGCATTTGTTCCCATGGATGTTATAGGAAAAGCTTCGAACAATCCTTCGGGATACATATTGTCATACGCCGGAGTAAGCCACTTATCATTGCTAAGAGCTGCAATACCCTTATCCGTTCCAAACCATTTCAGAAGATTTGATCCGACAGCAACCCTTAAAACAATGTCGCTCATTGATGCGGAGCTTTCAGATTTATAGATTTTGGCGCCTGCCTGGTTATCAGGGGGAACGGGAGCCACTGTCGCTCCGTTGGAGGTAGCAATCAGTATTTCAGAACCGGAACCGGTTGATGCAAGAGCCAGATGATTCACCCCGGCTGATGGAAGGTGCCCATTCTGATTATGAAGTTTCCATTTTTCACCGTCAAAACTTACAACTCCCAGCTCTGTTGCAAACCACTTTACATTTTTGTCATCCACTGCAACTGCCGAAAACTTCCTGGCAGATATTCCAGTCTCTTTTGTTGCCTGCTGATTTGAGGGAAATGAAAATCCCCAGATTATTAAGGTGATTGCAATAATGCTGCCGGTAAGATACTTCTTTATACCTGCGACACGATTATTTCTTTTTAATTTGTAATGATTCATGATATTTATGGTTTATATGGTTTGTTATATTAATTCGTATTTTTTTTCAATCGTCAAAGTATTTCATTGTAAAAGTATAAATTATGGAGAAGATGTAAAATTTTACTGTCTCATTTTGGAAACCGATTTAACAATCTTTAAGAATAATCAATTTGCCTGAAATGCAAAGGGTAAGTAAAATTTGTAATTTTACTCGGCTTTGAACATGGCGGTTTATCGGAACAAAGTTTTTGATTGCCTGTTAAAATGAATTTCATTTTATATCAAGTTTTGTGCCACTGCCAACAGGTTGTTTTATCATCAGAACAAAAAAACCGATTATGAATAATAAATACCGGAAACAAGCTTTTACAGCGATCTTTTTGTTGATTGCACTTATTTTTTCAGTTCAATCTCTGCAATCACAGCAGATCTCAATTCTTCTTAAGGGCGGCTATGTAATTGATCCAAAGAATAATATCAATTCAAAAATGGATGTAGCCATCGCTGACGGGAAAATCCTGAAGGTTGCTCCCGACATCCCTGTAAAAAATGCTGTAAGGGTTGTCGATGTGACGGGTATGTATGTCACACCGGGTCTGATCGACCTGCATGTCCATGCCTTTCACGGTACCGATCGCGGAGCTTATATCGCTGATGGTTGGGACGCCCTGCCGCCCGACGGGTTCACCTTCAGGGCCGGAGTAACCACGGTGGTCGACGCAGGATCAGCAGGCTGGAGGAATTTCCGCGACTTCAAATCACAGACTATCGACAGATCAAGGACCAGGATACTCGCATTCCTTAATATTGTAGGTACGGGTATGTATGGAAGGTTTGAAGAGCAGGATGTTAATGATATGAATCCTGTGATGACTGCCCATATGATAACAAGACTTTTCCCTGATATTCTTGTCGGGGTAAAGTCGGCCCATTACTGGGGCCCGGATTTTACCCAGGTGGACAAGGCAGTTGAAGCCGGTACTATCGCAAATGTGCCTGTTATGGTAGATCTCGGTGAACACCATCCTCCATTGCCGATAGAGGAACTGTTTATGAAGCATCTGCGCCCCGGTGATATCTGGACACATACATATGCAAATGCCCCCCAGGACCGTGAAGTCCCGGTTGATGAAAACGGAAAGGTAAAGCCATTCATTTTTGAGGCACAGAAAAGGGGAATAGTTTTTGATGTAGGCCATGGAGGAGGCGCTTTTCACTGGAAACAGGCTATCCCATCGGTTCAGCAGGGATTTATTGCTGACGTGATCAGTTCCGACCTGCATATCGGAAGCATGAACGGGGGGATGAAGGATATGGCCAACCTTCTTTCCAAGTTCCTTAACATGGGATTATCCCTGAATGATGTGATCATGCGGGCTACATGGAATCCTGCAAAGGTGATAAAGAGGCCGGAACTTGGCAACCTCAGCGAAGGGGCCCCGGCAGATGTGGCGGTGTTTACGCTGCGCAAAGGTGATTTCGGGTTCCTCGATGTCAGGATGACCAAAATGAAAGGTACGCAAAAGCTTGAGGCTGAGCTGACATTGCGTGAGGGAAGGGTTGTGTGGGATCTTAATGGTATTGCCGCCCCGATGTGGGATGAAGTAAAACCTCGTGGTAATTAAATAAAGTATAAAATGAAAACGCTGAACATGGTGAAAAATCTCAGAAAACTTATTCCGGTTTTCATTTTCATTCTTGCTCCCGGAATGATCCTTAATTCGCAGAATATCGATATCCTGATAAAAGGGGGCCATGTAATCGATCCGAAGAACAGGATTGATGCTGTTATGGATGTGGCTGTTGCAGAAGGGAAAATTCTCAGGGTGGCCCCTACGATCGCGGCTGACAACGCAAAGAAAGTGATTGATGCAAAAGGCCTTTATGTTACCCCGGGACTTATAGACATTCACACTCATGTTTTTGTCGGAAGCAACCAGGGATTTGCCGACGGATTTTCATGCATCTCCCCTGATGATATCACACTTAAGGCAGGAATAACAACCGTTGTTGATGCAGGAACTTCGGGCTGGCGCAACTTTCCTGTTTTTAAGCGGCAGGTAATCGACCGGTCCACAACGAGGGTGCTGGCTTTTCTCAACATTGCAGGATCGGGGATGACGGGATTCCCTTCCGAAGAGGACGTCAATGATATGGATGCCAGAATGACCTCAATGGTAATAGACCAGTATCCTGAGATCATTGTGGGAGTTAAAATAGGGCATTTCCGCGGAAGCGACTGGACTCCATTCGACAGGGCTCTTGAAGCCGGAAATCTGTCGGATGTTCCTCTTATCGTTGAATGCCATATGCCCCTTTATCCTCTTGAAGAGATACTCCGGCGTATTCGTCCGGGTGACATCTATACCCATACCTATTGCACCGCAGTCGACCGCGAATGCCTTCTCGATGAAAATTCAAAGGTTAAGCCCTTTGTGATGGAAGCAAAAAACAAGGGTGTTAAGTTTGACGTTGGTCACGGAGGGGGAATGTTCCATTTCAATGTTGCTTTTCCGGCGTTTAAGCAGGGGCTGAAGCCTGACTCATTCGGATCGGATCTTCATCGCGGAAGCATTAATTCAGGCATGAAGAACATGCTCGACATCATGTCGAAATTCCTGAATATAGGAATGAGTCTTCAGGAGGTAATAAACAGCGGAACCTGGAGTCCGGCCGGTTCAATAAAAAGACCCGACCTTGGCCATTTAAGCGAAGGAGCCGTGGCTGATATCGTAATACTGAGCCTCAGGGAAGGGAAATTCGGATTCATCGACACAAGGAACAACAGGCTTGACGGCGATAAAAAGCTTGAAGCCGAATTAACAATGCGCAACGGCAGGGTAGTGTGGGATCTGAACGGACTGGCAGCAGAAAGCTGGTTGAAAAACCAAAAATTGAAATTCTGACAATAATATTGAATAATAATTAAAATACTTAAACATGGAACGCAGGGAACTTATCAAACATCTGACAGTGCTGCCTCTGGCCGGAACTTTTCTGCCGTTGGAATCAGTCGTGGCACCTGCCGAAGGGCCGCTTAAACCCGGACCAAACATTTATGAATCCATCGGGGTGGATCCGGTAATAAATTGCGTGGGAACCTATACCATAATAGGGGGATCGCTTGAACGCCCGAGTGTTGTTGAGGCTGCCCATTCAGCTGCCGCTCATTTTGTCCAGTACGATGAGCTTGCATTCGGTGTCGGCCGCCGACTGGCGGAGCTTACCGGGGCTGAATGGGGAATGGTATCTGCAGGTTGTGCAGCCGGCATGAAACACGTCACTTCAGCATGTGTTGCAGGCGGAAATCCGGAGAAGCTTGTCAGAATCCCTGATCTTTCCGGATTTGACAAGACCGAGGTTGTCATTCCCAGGAGCTCGCGTAATGCCTATGATCATTCAATCAGAAATATAGGTGTGAGGATCATCACGGTCAACACCCTTGAGGAGCTGGGAAGGGCACTGAACCCGAGGACAGCAATGATATATATTACCACGGGCAGGGATACCGAGCCGGGCAATGAATTTGCAGTCGATAAAATTGCAGCGCTTTCCAAACCCCTGAATATACCCCTCCTGGTAGATGCTGCTGCCGAAGATCTCACGGTACCCAATGTCCATCTTGAACGCGGAGCAACTGTGGTTGCATACAGCGGGGGAAAAGCCCTTTGCGGACCCCAATGCGCAGGATTACTCCTGGGAAGCAAAGCCTTATTGATGTCTGCATGGCAGGCAAGCTCACCACACCATGGAACAGGGAGGGATAACAAGGTTGGAAAGGAGGAGATGCTTGGAATGCTCGCTGCAATTGAGGATTGGGTAACACGCGACCATGATGAGAAAATGAGGACATGGCATACCTACCTTGAAAATATCTCAAAAAAATTAGCAGGAATTAAAGGAATTAAGACCTCATTGAGAGAACCGGAAAGCCTTAATAACAGAAGCCCTGTGCTCATTGTCTCATGGGATCCGGAACAGCTTAATATCACAGGTCCTGATGTTGCAGAGATCCTGGCAACGACAAAGCCAAGGATTGCCGTGCACAGCGGCTATGGCGAGCAGGACGGATCCACCTCAATCCGCATAGTCGCAGGCCAGATGCAACCAGGAAATGACAAAATTGTCGCCGACCGCGTCTATGAGATCCTTAATAAGAAATATCCGAAACCGGCACCTATGGCAACCCCGGTTGCAGACCTGAGCGGAAGATGGGCAGTTGATATCGAATATTACAGCAGCAAATCACAGCATACATTCATTATCGAACAGGACGGCAACTGGATTCAGGGATCGCACAAGGGAGATTTTTCATTGCGTGAAATGGCCGGAACAATCGAAGGAGACCAGGTTAAGCTTTTCAGCTCGGAACGTATGGTCGCCGACAATGTTCCCTTTACTTTCTCAGGGAAATATGCAAATGATGTCATCTCAGGTGAAATCTACCTCGGAGAATATATAAGGGCGAACTTTACGGCGAAACGGAATAATTACAGGGGATCGCGCAGACCAATTAGATTCCCGAAAGGTCAGCCGCTTGCAACATAATTTTATTATGCATTTGATCCCTTGCGGAAACAAATGTTCATTTTATCTGTTTTAATGGTACAGGATTTTATAACAAAACGATTTAAGAAAAGAAGGAATAAAATAAATGAAAAGACGTGATTTTATAAGGGTCTCATCTGCTGCCGGTATAGCTGGTCTTGCAGGCAGGGGATTTGAATCATTTGCTGCTCCTTTTGATTCAGGCAAAGATGGATTTGACCTTCACCCTTTTATTAAAGAGCATCCGGAAGCGGTATTTATTTACCTTACTTCAGTTAAGGAAAAGACAGATTCCAGAGGAATATACGATGCTGCTTTCAAGCTTGCAGGAGAGATGTTTGTAAAGACAAGAAAAGGGAAGGGCTATCCGAATTCAACAAAAATAACCTGCAAACCCAACTGGACTGCAAGCCGGATTGATAAAAATGATCGGACTGCAAATATGGGAATAACGACCGACCTCAATTTTATTGAGGGTTATCTTAACGGGGTCAGGTCAAAAGGCCCGCAGGATTTTTATCTCAGGGAATGTGCTTCACCACACTCGTGGGAAGCTAACGGTTATACCGGTATGGCTGAAAGAAACAATTTCAATCTGAAGAACCTTTCGACAAAAGATTACTGGGAACTGGGTGATGAGATCATCTTCAAGAAGATCGATGGCGTGGTTTTCAAAGAGGCCGGCTATATGGCACCCATGAATGCTCCTGATACCTTTTTGATCAATATCGCCAAGTTCAAATCGCACCAGATGGGGATCACTGCATCAATTAAAAATTTGCAGGGCATAACCGGCAGGAGGTTCCACCAATTCTGCGGAGGACATTTTGATATTTTCAAATCATACGACAGCCGTTATCATCAGTTTTTCCAGCCTGATTACATGGCCAGAATTGCCGAACTCCATAAGAAACATGTCGAAATGGGGATACCCAGGTGGGATACCACAATGGACCGCCCGCCTTATGGAGGAGGCCTTTTCATGGAACAATGGGTGAACAGAATGCTCGACTCATTCAGCGTCACCCCTACCGGAATTAATATAGTTGAAGGAGTATACGGACGCGATGGCGACGGTTTTGCAGGCGGCCCTCATAACGGAAGAGCCAAGGATTATATGAGCAACAACGTCATCTTCGGAAAAGATCCGTTCAGGGTTGATATTATCACTCACTGGCTTGCAGGCCATGAACCCGGAAACTTCGGACTTTTCCATATCGGCATTGAGCGGGGATTATCAAATGTCCTTGATCCCAATGACATACCGGTATATATATGGGAAAACGGGAAAGCAAAAAAGGTTAAGCTTGAATCCCTGAAACGCACTCCCCTTGTTACATATTATCTGCGTAGGAATACAAACGGAGAAAACGAGGATAAATTCCATATGGTAGATGAGCCTTTTGATTACAACGCCTGGAAAAGTGGAAAGATAGCACGGACTGAGATGCCTTCAATAAAAGCTCTTGGAACTGATGCAAATGACAAAGTCGTTATGGAGGTTTCCGTTCCCGAGAAAGGCGACGTGTATGTTGACATACTTAACAAAAATGGAGAGCTTGTCTGGAGAATGCATGCAGATGACCTTGAGCCCGGTGTTCACCAGGTAGTATGGGATGGATTTTCATCACCCGGATTGTACAATACCTATGTCAAAGGCATGGGATGGGATGCTGAAAGTGAAATGGTAATTTATACCTGATGAGGAGACGTGACTTTATAAGAATATCATCCGCTGCCGGGGTGCTTGGATTGACAGGATCAAAGTTTGATGCCTCCGGTAACCCGTTTTCAGAGGGTGGGGGATTCGATCTGCATCCCTTTATTAAGGAACATCCCGAAGCGGTTTTTATCAACCTTACCTCGGTAAAGGAGAAAACTGATGCCAAACCAATTTATGATGCGGCTTACAAGCTGGCATCAGAGATGTTTGTCAAAACCTCCGGAGGCAAAGGATATTCAAACACAACAAAGATTACATGCAAACCCAACTGGACATGCAGCACCGGTAGTAAAAAGGACCCTGAAGCCAGCCTGGGAATCACCACCGACCTTAACTTCATTGAGGGATATCTTAACGGGGTAAAGGTTAAAGGACCTCAGGATTTCTTCCTCAGGGAATGTGCCTGTACATTCCAGTGGAAAACAAACGGATATACTGCAATGGCAGAAAGGAATAATTTTGACCTCACAGACCTTTCTTCCAAAGACTACTGGGACCTTGGAGACAAGATAATTTTCAAAACCGTTGACGGGGTGGTGTTCAGGGAAGTTGGATTTATGGCACCCATGACCGCCGACGATACTTTTCTGATCAATATCGCCAAGTTCAAAGCTCACCAGATGGGTATTACAGGAGCAATAAAGAATCTCCAGGGTATTACCGGCAGGACATTTCACTCATATTGTGGAGGAAGTGTCGACATATTCAGGTCCTACGACAAACGGTACCACAGGTTTTTCCAGCCCGATTATCTTTCCAGGATCGCAGAATTGCATAAAAAGCATGCTGAAGCCGGATATCCCCGGTGGAATGAGAAAATGGACAAGCCTCCCTTTGACGGCGGCTTCTGGATGGAACAATGGGCTCAGAGAATGTGCGACTCATACAGCATTACCCCAACCGGAATAAATATTATTGAAGGTATCTACAGCCGCGACGGCGACGGCTTCCATGGCGGCCCCCACAACGGCAGGGCAATGGATTTTATGACCAACAACATCATCTTTGGAAAAGATGCATTCAGGGTTGACATCATTGCTCACTGGCTCGCCGGCCATGAACCCGGTAATTTCGGACTCTTCCATATAGGTATAGAAAGAGGGCTTTCCAATGTGCTGGATCCGTTTGACATACCCATTTATCTGTGGACCGACGGAAAAGCTAAGAAAGTAAAACTCGATTCGCTTAAGCGAAACCCACTGCTTACTTACTATCTCAGGAGGAATACCAACGGGATGAATGAACCCCGGTATCATATGGTCGATGAACCATTTGACTATAAAGCCTGGAAATCCGGTAAAATAGCCAGGGCAGAACAACCCTCAATCCGTGCAATAGGAACCGACGCTGCCGAAAATGTTGTAATGGAGGTCAGCGTTCCTGAAAAGGGTGATGTCTATGTCGATGTTCTTAATGCCAGAGGCGAGGTCGTTTGGAGGATGCATGCCGATGATCTCGAACCCGGAGTCCATCAGGTCGTTTGGGATGGATTCTCACAACCCGGACTGTACAATATGTACGTCAGGGGAATGGGATGGGATGCAGAACGTGAAATGGTGATTTACACCTGAAAATCCAACAATTAATAAATCTGCGTTTATCTGCGGGATCTGCGGGAAATCTTTTTTAACCCGCAGATTCCGCAGATTTTCGCAGATAAGCGCAGATAAAAATCAATACAAATAGTCGGTTTCATCTTAATCCGGTAACAACAGGCAGCACGACATGGCTTAAACTGGTCCCGCCATGATAAATAGTCTGGGTTGCAACTCTGGTTAAGGCACTGCTTCCCAGCGGATCACCGGTATTCGGATTCCTGTCAAACTGCGGAAAATTGCTCGATGTTATGTCGATCCGTATACGGTGCCCGGGGAGAAAAGCATTTGCTGTGCCCGTAAGTTCAATATCATATTCGTACACCTGGTTTGGAGTAAGCAGTTTTATCTTGTCAAGTCCTTCCCGGAACCTTGCACGAAGGATCCCTTCGGAAACAGGCATTGAATAACCATCAGGATAAACATCAATAAGTTTGATCATCCAGTCAGTGTCTTTTCCGTCAGTTGCCGCAAAGAGTTTCATTTTTACCGGACCTGCAATGGTAAGAGTATCAGTAAGGAATTCGCTTGTATAAACCAGAACATCCTCCCTCCGCTCAACAGGCCTCTGGTCAACCGGGCCGGCGGCAGTGGGTGTGCCGCAACAGTTATTGCCTCCTGTTGTCGGGACAGGATTAAGAGGGTCATAGCGGTATGTGTCCGATGCTTTTTTTTCAGGTTTTGTAAATGAGAGCGTGCCGCTTCCCCGGACTGAATTAGCCGGACCGTTGCCTGAGATATACATCTCCCTGAACTTCGTGCCCGGAACAGGCCAGTCGGTTTCGCTCCTCCATTTATTGACTCCCATGTAAAACAACTGAACGGGCTTTTCAAAATCCAGGCCGGTGTTTAATCCCTTGAGGTAATAATCGTAAAAACGCATCTGCAGATCAAACATATCCATGAAAGCATCAGGAGTAAAATCGACTCCGCCGAAGGAGCGTGTGGGTCCGTGTCCCCACGGACCGATGATCATCCTTGCTCCGGCCCTCGCTTCGGGCGATCCGCCGTGTTTCTTCATCCCCACATACCCGTTTATTGTCCCCATAAGGAATATGTCAAACCATCCTCCGAGGGTGTGAACAGGTACCGTGATCTTTTCAAAACGCTCTTCATCGCTGATATCTTTCCAGTACTTGTCATAGCTTTCATGGATCAGCCAGTCGCGGTAGTGCTGGACCGGGGCTCCCTCATATGTCACATCCATATTATTGAGCGGCAGGTGCATCAGCACATTGTCGTATTTCAGGTTTTCAGGCATGTAGCTTTCTGTGTGCCAGTACTGGGGAAGCATTATCCTGTTTGGCATCCTTACCACCCCCCATCCGTAATTGAAGCTCAGCCTGAAGGCGCCTCCCATGGTCAGCCAGTTGGCATAGATATTTGTAGAAGCCAGTGCCGGAAAGGCTGCAACCAGATGTGGTGGAGTAAGGCTGGCCGCTGCCCACTGATTATGCCCTACATAACTGCCTCCCTGTGTTGCGACTTTGCCGTTTGAAAACGGCTGCCTGGCAGCCCATTCAATCGTTTCATAGCCATCTTTCGCTTCATCCCTGAAAGGTTCCCATCTGCCTTCACTCTCATAACGACCCCTGACATCAGTTACCACAACAGCGTAGCCGTGCTGCGCAAACTTCACCATCATCTCATGAACGCCATCCCTCTGAACTCCATAGGGAGTCCTGGTTACGAGCGTGGGATATTTCCCGGGCGCTGACGGAAGATAAACGTCAGCATAAAGCTTTGCGCCATCGCTCATGGGCACGGTTTTATGCCTTTCGATACGTATATCATTGAGCGTCTTATCCTGATCAGGTCCCTTGTCAAAAGCAAGAGTGCCTGCCAGTATTACCAGGATGAAGGACCTGATGAACATATCCCTGATAATCCCGGGCATGCTGGTGAAACAATTTTTGGCTGTCATGGCATTAAGAATTTAAAATATTTATATAACTGAATGATTACCAGGTTTTATCAGTAGCTGAAATACCGTTGAGGTCCCAGACTATTCTTCCCGCCCTGATCGTCAGTTCTGCAACAAGCTTTTGATTTCCCTTCAGCTTTTCACCACTGATATCGAGAAATCCGAAATCTCCCTTGCTGATACTGAAGATTGCCACATCTGCCTCTGTCCCGACACTGAGATTACCAAGCTCCGGCCGGTTGATTATCATTGCAGGATTCCATGTTGATCGCAAAATAACATCCTGGACGCTTAAGCCCATATTGAGGAATTTTGACATGAGGTTTGCCATATCCTTCATGCCGCTGTTCATGCTTCCTGTGTGAAGGTCAGTGCTTATTACATCAGCAATAAAACCCTGCCTTATTGAAGGGATGGCCTGGCTCCATCTGAAAGATCCGCCTCCGTGTCCGACATCAAATTTAATCCCACGCTTTTGGGCGGCAAAAATGAATGGCTTTACCTTTCCGTTTTCATCAACCACAGCCTCCCTGCTATCAGGGAAATATGCATAAGGATGGGTAAAAATATCTCCGGGTCGCAGGTGTTTCATAAATAATTCTTCCAGTGAAAGAGGAGGAGTGGCCGATCCGAAATCTATCATTACAGGGAGCTGCGCCAGTTCGCCAGCCTTTACTGCACTGTCGGTAGGAGCCCATTCATGACCGCTGTAGTGTGCAAGTTTAATTCCAACGATATCAGAAGGGTTTTGCCTGGCACAGCGTGCAGTCAGTACCGGATTCATGTCGAGAGTAGTTTGCTCAAAAGGCCCTCCGCGCATGCCCTCAGCTGCAATATTGAGAAAGGCAAGTACCCTGGTTTGCGAATTATCTATTGTCTGTCTTTTAAAGTCAGGAAAAGACCGCCATCCCGAGCTGCCAACGTCTACAAAAGTTGTAACTCCCGCACGGAATGAAAATGCATCAGGCTGAACGGAGGTCGGACCGTTCATCAGCCCCTGATCCATCCTGGTCCCGTAGTAGACGTGGACATGCATGTCTATTATGCCGGGTGTGACATACATCCCTGCTGCGTTTATGACCTTTTTGCCTTCACTGGCATCGATATTCTTTGCAACAGCAGCTATTTTGCCATCTTTTATGGCCAGGTCCATGACTTCATCTGTCTTGTTTTTCGGATCAATGACATGTCCGCCCTTTATCACGATGCTGTATGTCTGTGCTGTAACAAAGCTTACAGCCAGCAGCTGGATCAGAATGAATGCAGGTAATTTGGTTTTCATGACTACATTTTAATATTTGGGGAATACATTTAGTTGATTAACAAAAACATAACCACGGAGTTTCACAGAGTTTGCACCGAGTAACACGGTTGACTGGAATCAGAAAATCCGTGATTTACTCAGTATTCCTCCGTGTTACCCCGTGGCTAATATTCTTGCTTTTATCTTATTTCAACGTATCAGGCTGAAGCTTTTTTAAGTTCCTCCTGAATCCGGGCTGCTACTATCTTATCCTGTCCGGGCTTCAGCATGAATACAGTCAGATTGACACTGTTGTCTTTTCCTCCCATTACCTCTATCGACGGATTTCCCTTGCGAAGTCTTTCCTGGAATTCATCCCTTGTTACTTTCACTTTATTAATGTCCCATGAGATGTTGAGTGCAGGTGTGTGGTTGGCAACCGGAGGGACAGTGACCAGAGTTGTGACTCCTGCTACCTTTTTGGCAGAACTTTCTATAATAGCAACCCTGTTTTCCCATTCCCGCCATTCCTTTTCATGATCAATGTTGATGTACCTATCAAGTGCCACATACATGCCAATGATCTCTTCCTTATTGACTTTCATGCCACGGCCGATAGTAATGGCCCGCGGAGGAGCGCTTAACCTGGCAGCAGAAATGAGATCCTTTTTCCCCATGAGTATTCCTGCGCTCTGGGGTCCGCACAATCCCTTGCCTCCGGATATACAAACCAGGTCAAATCCCATATCATTATATTTCCAGAGGTTTTCGACCGGAGGGACATCAGCTGCCATGTCGTTCATGGTGGGAATCCTGTGTTTCTTGCCAAGGGCGACCCATTCCTTATCCTTTATCTTGCCTTCAGGCCCTGCATAATTCAAAAACCACATCATTGCAGTCTTCTCATTTATCGCTTTTTCGACATCCTCCACAGTTTCAACCTCTACCAGTTTGATGCCTGTAAGTGTCAGAGCATGAATGTATCCTGAATTATGGGATTTTTGCGTGATCACTTCTGACTTCATTCCGGTAAGATCAGGGATCTGTGCGGCTTTTTTAGGATCATTCCCGGTAAGAACACCTGCCATTCCGAGAACCAGGGCAGAATAGCAACCGGCTGTTACAGTGGCTGCTTCTGCGTGGCAGATTGCAGCAATCTTCTCACCCACTTTGTCCTGAACCTCATCAAGCATTGCAAACTCTTTTGATGATGAAATCCATGCTTCCCTTACCTCATCAGGCATAAGAGAAGCTGTCATTGCCGTGTAAGTGCCTGCTGCATTTATAAAAGTTCTGATTCCCAGTTCCCTGAAAAGATCCCTTTTTGGTGGAGGAGAAGATGAAGGGGAGGCTTTTGCCATTTCAAAAGGTATGGTGCTTCCAATAACCGCCCCTGCAACAGGAAGTACAGATAAATTCTTAATTACTTCTCTTCTTTTCATCAGTATATAATTTATTTTTAATGGCCTGATGGAACCACACATGGTTGACTTCGTCAACCTAGTAAGCAAATTTGAGAATGAATTTTATTCATTGTGTGTTTGCGTTCTGGTCAATCATGTGGATTTCATCTTGGTTCAATCCTTAAATGTACGCAATGCAGTCCATCTCAACCAGCGAATCTCCGGGAACGCCACCCTTGGCAACAGCTACAGTGGTCCTTACAGGAGGATTATTGCCAAAACGGCCCTTGTAGGCTTCATTCATGCCTTTATAGTCGGCAATATCATTCAGATAAACATTCACCTTGAGAACTTTTTCCATTGAGGAACCAGCTTTAATAAGCTCATCTTCAAGGGCTTTAAGAACTATTTCAGTATGGTTCTTTATATCAAAAGGAGCAACATGTGCGCCTTTTCCGGCAATAAAAACAAGATTGCCATATTTTGTATGACCTGAAAATAGCGGTGCATTCTGTACAGTTGTAATACTTCCTGCTTCCTTTTCAGGAGCACTGGTTTTTGCACTGGCTGCAAGGCCAACACCGGTAATACCAAGTAATGATGTAAACATTCTCTTTAATGCGGTTCTTCTTTCTGTTTTCATAGTTGTTTTAAATTATGGTTAAAAAATAATTGTTTATGAAAGTTTAAATTTACTGCTTTAGGTAATTAACTGCTAATCTTTTGTTTTCAAAATAGTTCAGAAGAGTGAATATTTTCATCTATCTATATGATCTTCTGGCAAGAACGACAGGTTCTGCGATCCCGTTAAGATCGTAAACGATTCTGCCTGCTCTTATGGTCATTTCGCATTCGAATTTCCTGTCAGCCTCAATCTTATAGCCAGTATAGTCAAAAAGTCCGAATTTGCCCTTGCGCAGGTTAAGAATTGCTATGTCGGCTTCTGCTCCTTCTGAGAGATTACCCAGTTCCTCCCTTTTTATGATCTTCGCAGGATCACTGGTGCTCGCTTTGATAACACTTTGCAGATCCATTCCTATTGCAAGGCATTTTGACATGGTTGTAAGCATGTCTTTCATGGCTCCGTTCATGCTGCCTATATGAAGATCAGTGCTTATTGCATCAGGCAGCAGTCCGCCCTTTATTGAGGGAATAGCCTGGGAAAAGGCAAAGCTTATTCCTCCATACCCGACATCGAAAACGATGCCTCTTTTCTGGGCTTCGATCACAAATGGCTTGACTTTACCGGTTTTTACATCAACCACCGACTCCCTGCTGTTGCCCAGCTCGGCAAAACAGTGAGTGAATATGTCACCGGGTCTGAAGTGTTTGAAAAACAGCTCTTCAATTGAGAGAGGAGGATTACTCCCTCCAAAATCAACCATGGCAGGCATGTTGGCGATTTTACCGGCTTCAACAGTTCTGTCGGTCGGGGTCCAGTCAGGACCTGAAAAATGAGCAAGTTTGATACCAACGATATCTTTTGAGTTTTTCAGGGCAAATTCACCGGTTACTTTAGCATCCATATCCTTAAGGTTCTGCTCGAAAGGACCACCTCTCATTCCTTCACCGACAATATTCAGAAAAGCCAAAACCCTGGTCTGGGACCTGTCGATCGTCTGCTTTTTAAAATCGGGGAATGTCCTCCAGCCGGCACACCCTGCATCCACAACCGTGGTTACGCCGACCCTGAAAGTAAATCCGTCGGGAACAACACTGTTGGGTCCGTTCATATATTCCTGGCTGAGGTTATTGCCCTGGAATACATGAACATGTATATCAATGAGCCCTGGTGTAACATAAAGTCCCTGGGCATTGACTACCTGGATGCCTTCTTTTGCATCAATGCTCTTTGCGACTTTTGCTATTTTGCCGTCTTTCACTGCAACATCCATCACTTCATTGATGTTGTTTTTAGGATCGATCACATGACCGCCCTTGATCACGATATTGTAAGTCTGGGCCTTCATAATTCCAGCCATAATAAAGAAAAAAATGATAATCAGGGTTGATACTTTTTTCATCTCAATTAAATTATTTTTTGGTTTTTACTTTTTTCTGCATTTTCCATTCCCTTCCTGGTGTTTTAACACGAAAACATTCAAGGTTTCCCTGATCCTGGAGGGTTACATACATCGTTCTGCCGTCTTTGCCGCCAAAAGCAACATTTGTAGGTCTCTTACCTGTCAGCTGAACTTCACGCAACAGTTTACCTTCGGGTGAGACGATTGCAACAACACCCTTTCCGAACCTTGCAATGTAGAGGTTCCCTCTAATGTCACACCTCATACCGTCCATGCCAAAATCCGGAAATTCGATCAGTATCCTTTTGTTGCTTATTTCACCCAGGGGAGAAAGGTCGTAAGCCCATACCGTCCTCGATGCATTAACATACAGTTTTTTTTCATCCGGACTCACCTCAATCCCATTGGCAGTTCCGATAGTGTCGAGAAGTGTCGTCTTTCCATCGGTGTCAATACGCCAGAAACGACCCTTGCGGGCTTTCCAGTCAGGATCGCTGGCATAAAGGCGATCCTTGCTGTCGATCGCTATATCATTGGGCTGGCTCATCCGGGGCTCATTCGCAAAAACAGAGATCCTGCCCGATGGCATGTCAACCTTCAGGATATTATGCATGGTGTAATCCGCAATAAGCATGTTACCCTTGCTGTCAAACCTTATGCCGTTGCCGATGCTTCCTTCGGGAAGCTTTATGAACAGGCTGGCCTTGTGGTCAGGTGTGATCATGCCGATGGTTCCCTGGCTTTCAAAATTCACTGCATAGATGTTTCCATACCTGTCTGATGCAGGGCCTTCAACACCGGTCGTAAAGCTGTTGACCGGAACAATAACAACGGACTTATAGTACTTGTCCGGATCCGGCTTCTGACCGGAAATAAATATACAATTTGCAGCAAAAAAGATTGAAATTGTAAGAATCTGTATAAACTTCATTATTGACTTTTATCCGGTTTAGGTCTGCAAATCAAAATTTTCGTTGGAAGGCAGCGCTACTTTACTGGTCAAACCTTTCAAAACCAAATATACTTAAATTATTGCTTATGCTGAAAAATTAGGGTTTTTTAACACAGACAACCCTGAACCACCTCACCATTTACAGTCGGTTCCGGGCGGTTTTGAAGGGTTATTGGCGAGATTTGTTAAGGCAGACTGGATTTTTCTTTTCAATCAGATTATTTAGGTTTTATTTCAATAACTGCTGACCTGTTTCCGTCGGCTTCAAGGATTAATTTTTTAAACTTAACGGATCCTTTTCCTTTAATTATCAGGGTTTCCAGTTCTGTCTTCCCGGATAATACTTCCAGTTTTGCTTTGTTCCCGTCAATCTGGCAAGTGCCCCACGAATATCCGTTGCTCCAGAAATATCTTCCGGGTTCTGAGGTAAATTCGATTTTTCTGCTTACAGCGGAGTAATTGAATCCCGATAGTGCAAGGGCTGCCGACCAGGATGCCATTGCACGGGCATAATGATGTCCGCACTCTGCTTCATTGAAAGGATTTCTCTTTTGTCCGTCGTATCGGTTACGTATGTTGGAAATGCATCTGAGTCCGTCTTCTGTAAGCTTTTCATACAGCATTCCGACTGCGGCGGTATATTCAAATCCGGTCATTACCTCTGTAAAATAAGGGAAGGGATTTATTGGCCGCGACCCGGGATAGGAAGCCATCAAGAGAGCAGATTCATCACCAAGGGCATAGCTTCTGAAACAATTGAAGTGATCTGAAAGATCAGGCCGGTAGTTGTACTTCATAATGCTTTTGAGCGTCCTGATTACATTATCTTTGCTGACAAGGTACCCCAGCCCGCATACGTGGGCCATGTACTGGCCGACAAGCTGATCGACAAGACAACCCTCCCCAAGCTGGTAATCGGGATTTCCGAAATCTGCGGATCCCATTCCGACAAGCTGTTCCTGAGGGATATCTTCCTGTCGGGGCACTTTTATTTTATGAATATAGTATTCTCCGTTAAAAAGATTCTCATCCGTCCATTTACTGCCGCTTTCAAACAGCTTCCCGCATTTTGCCGCCATAGCCCTGTCCTTCATGAAAAGCGCCATTTCCTCCATTGCCCTCAAAGCGCCGAGATACCAGATTGTCATCTGCGGATTAGGCCCGTAATACTCAACATCCATTGTATTGTGCTGAACACCCTCCATGACACCGTCCTGATCTCCGTCCCATCCTCCCTTTATCCATGCATAACTTATTGCGCTGCGGGCTTTCGGATAAAGTTCCCTTAGGAAATCATCATTGCCAGACAGCTGCCATTCCCTGTATAATTTAAGAATGCAGCCCATCTGACCGTCTGCAGCAACCTTCGAAAATCCCGGAATGGTATTCAGCGGAAGCTTTACCCTGAAGCTCATCAATCCTGCATCAGTTGTAGCATGCGAGAATTCTACAAAACGCATGCTCCTGGCAAGGTCACCGAACAGGAAAGCGGTGGCTGTTTCGTAATTCCAGACATGAGTGCATGATCCAAAGCAGCATCCGCTCCTGTCATTGCATCCTTCCCATGCATAAAGATTACCATCGGCAAGGCGAAAACATGTCTGGGTCCTGAGAGTGCTTATGTTGAATAATGCCGCTTCTTTTACATCCTCCGGAAGATTGCTGCTGCAGAATGCGTTAACGAACTCAACCGTTTTGTTCTCAAGATAATCCATTGAGGCTATCGTTTTCATCGCAACATCCCACGCATCATCGTATTTTGTCGTATAATAATTCTGCATGGGAGTCTCCGACCATGCTGTCCTGTTAGGAAAATACCATGTCAGCAGAAACCTGATCACTTTTTTCTCTCCAGGATCCAACTTTTCGCCAATTGCCAGTGAAGCCATAGGTTTGGCCGATATGTCATCATTCCGGTTTTCGAGAAAACCATCTGTTGAAAGGTCATCCCAGAAGTCGAGAACCGAAGAGCCCCATCGCTCGGGAAGCCATCCGGTCCTGTATGACATTCTGCCCTCCGAAGTGCAGACAAGTGCCATGTTTCCCCACTGATCGGCATTCTTGTCCACTCCGCCGGAAGTGAACCAGATCCCTTTCATTGCTTCTTCCTCGCGGAACCTGTTCTTGTTGCCGGCTGCCTTACCGCTGCTGCCGTCCTCCCCGATAAAATTCTGCATTGTCCCGCAGATGGTGAATGATACTGATTTATCCGATGTGTTTGTCAGTTCAAAATCGAGGAAAGCAACTGGTATACTGCTGTTGTCCGTTTCTCCGGGAATCAGGGGATTGAATGATTTAATACGCACCTTTACAGGAACCTGCGGAGTTGAAAGATTGACCTGACCGAACGGATATGCAGCATCGAACGAAACTTCCCTGAAACGAGGCAGACCATGATTGGAAGCAACGGCCCCGGAACTTCCTTCATATTCATAGAATGGGACAGGCCCTTCGAGAAGACGAAGATCTTTCTTCCCTTCAGTTTCAGTGTACAAAGCAAAAAAAGCAGAGTGGTTCCTTCCTGATCCGGGATTATATCCCTTGGCCGGAATATTCATTATCTCCCAGTCACGGAGATCCCCCCTTCCGCCAAGCGAAACAGTTCCGGTTCCTATACCCCCGACAGGAAGAGCTACTTTGTAAGTGTGTTCCTGATCGTATTTTTTCAAAACAGGCCATTCGGCAGCAAAAAGTGTCTTTGTAGCAAAAAAAGCGCAACACAAAACAAGAAGACTGAATTTTGTTTTCATCATAATATAAATTTGATTTCAATGGTATGATGGAACCTTACATGATTGGCTTCGCCGAGCTCGCAAACCCGGTTGAAAATTATATTTATACGTGTTTGTGATTTTAATCAATCATGTGGGTTTCATGGTTCAAAATCTAAGTATGACAGGGTCCTTTTAATCCAAAGGTACGACTAATGAAACACTGTTCTATTGGTTTCAGGTCTTTTTATCAGGATAAAGCGAGCCTCCCTTTGTCAGCCATGAGATGCCAAAAGCAATAAGGGCAGCTGTTTCCGCCCAGAACACAAAACTGGAGACAGGATGATGCTCCTGCAGGAAATTGAAAAATATCACAATCAATAAAAGGCATAAAAGCATGACTGCACCGCAGGCGATGTAGATACTGTTCCTGATTAATTTCCGACGGGTCGGCTTTGTTCTCTTTCTTGTGAATAACAAAAGGGAAAAACATGAAAGCAAAATAAAAAATCCAGAAGCAGAGATGAAATGAACCTTACCCGGTAAATCAAGTGGACCCGACCGGGTTACGGGAAACCATGCAATACCCAGTGCACATAATCCTGCAAGGTTTCCTGCAATGTTGTCCCATTTGTCATAGCCTCTGTAATAGAACATGAATAATCCTATTGCACATACGGAACCTACGAAAACATCACGCATTTCGGTATGATAGTACAAACTTATGTTCAATAGCGGCCTGCTTTTGCCTGCCAGAAGAAAATCTCCGAGGAAAAGGACCAATGGCAGCAAAATGCCAATCCAGCCTACCGCTTTCCGCAAAGCCAGGTATGAATAGGTCTGGGAATAATAAATATCACCGGGTTTCATGATGATTGTTTGTTACGGTATTGATATAAATCAATAAATATATTGATATATAGCATAAGTACAAATGACATATATCACTAATAGAATTGACATGTATTTATTAAAGCAGACCAGGATTTGGATTCTGATCCGGTCAATCAGTTGCAATGTTTGATTTAAGCGACTGGCTTGCCATTTCAGCATATTTTCTTGCTTCTTCCTTCATATCCATCCTGTAGAGATAACCGCTGAGCACTGAATAATCTTCACTGAACATGAAAGGATCCTGTTGGATCAGTTTATAGAACAGCTGCTTTGCTTTTTCAACATCGTTATCTCTTAAAGCATACTTGATATGGGCCAGTTCAACATAATCATATCTCATGCTGAACCTGGCTTTCGGATCGCGGTTAATGAATTCCGGATAATTGCATACTCTCTCGTATTCTCTTGCCCTGTCAAGGAGCACGGGTATTGAGGCATTTCCTTTTTCATCAATATGAGACAGGAACAGATCGGTAAAGATGCTAAGCCCCTTTGACGAGAATACTATCCATTTACCGTTGGGCGACCAGGAATGCCATGAATTCATTGCGTAAAGATTGCAGTCGAGCATTCGGGGTGCACCGCCTTTGACCGGTACTATATAAAGCCGGCTGTCGGGCATCAGGTTCATGAAGTTTTCGGCCTGGCAATATATGATCCATTTGCCGTCGGGGGAGACTGCCGGGAAATAGTTGCTTTTGCCGTTGCCTGAAGCTCCCTTGACAGGGACCGCTGTGCCCCCTTTGCCATCATTGAAAGGGATGATGCAAATGTCGTATTTGAAAGGTTTCTTCCTGGAAACAAATGAATCGAGTACAGCTCTGTCGGTAACCGTGATTTCGTATGTGTTTTTTTCACGGGGTAATGCAGAGGCCCTTGAGAACACTATTGATTTCCCGTCGGGAGTCCAGAATGCATTGCTTTGCACATATTCATCCAGGTTGGCACCCGGAAGCTCATTCAGTGTTTTAAGTTCCCTGTCATAAATTGCAAGATGCCCGTTAACCGGGAAGAACAATTGCGAGTATGCAAAGCTCTCGGCCGAGTTGAGAGGCGGATTTTCGGCAACAACCCGGTCCTTTACCGTTGTGACAACAAACCTCCCGTCGGGTGAAATTTTGGAAAACAGGCCAAAAGTGCTCCTTTTTTCAAGCTTTGACCACGACATGAAATTGTCGGGTGTAAATTCTACCGTATCCCTGATTGTTGTAAGGAAATAACCGCCTTTGTCCCTTCTGCCCGCATCCAGATCGAGCCCGATATGATTACCATTGTCTGAAATGGAATGACAGTTACCGCAGACCGGAAATCCTTTCATTGCAAAATGTGGAGGTTCGGGACTTCCGGGATCGATCAGCATATAATTCATCAATTCAAGTTCCTTTTCTGCCAATACAAAAGGCAATGGTATCTGCCTGTATAGTATAGGAGCTCCCACAGAATCAGGGCTGATCCTGAAAACCACTTGTTTCCCCTGTTCTCTCTTTCCCGATTTTTTAACCCTGAAAAAGATCTTGTCATTATCTGACAGCTTCCTTATGCTGTCCCAGGCTGATTCCTCAGGTCTCCAGATGGTTTTCCTGGTGACATCTGTAACTTTATAGTCACTCTTGCTTGTATAAATCGACACTTCCCATGCAGACGAATCCCTGACCTGACTTCTCCATTCAAAGGCGGGAGCCGGGAATTCTGCAGGGAACAGGGCGTTATTGAAAGGATTTAATACGGTAATATCCCTGTCGGATTTATTTTTAGTGGCAAGAAAAACAACGAAAGCGCAAACTGCAACAAGGAATATTATTGAAAGGATATTTTTTGATTTATTCATATAGTATTGGTTCTTGTCAGTTTTGTAAAAAAATCCCGTAAACTGATGCTTCAATCAGCAAATGTAATTATTTAGAGAATATGATATGTGCCTATAAAGATTGTGAATATCATTTTTAAGATTTTGCGGATCAGTATTATCTGTTATTTTTATTAATTTGTTGTCGCACCGTTTGAGATCAGTTGTGTATATGCCGGACCTCGGCCGGAAACATTTCGTGGTAACCTGACATGAAGGCAGCTCTGTGATATTGTTAGTTGTAATCATTTGGTAATAAAATAATTATCAGAATTAAGAAACAATCTTTTATAAAAACGTAAAATATGAAGTTGAAAAGCAATTTATTATCGTGGACCATTGCGGCAGTCATCTGCCTGGTAATTTCCTCCTCTCCCATGAAAGGACAGGAGGCTCTTAAACCGGTTATTTTTCCTGTTCCCCAGGAAATGCAGCTGACCGGCGGAACATTTGCCCTCGATGAGGATATGGTGATCATTGTTCCTGTAAATGCCTCAGGGAGTGATATGTCGCTTGCCAGGTTTCTTGTCGGGGAACTAAGTTCAAAATACAGTCTTGCCGTAAAAATCGAAAAGGTTTCCGTACTGCCTGAAAACAAAAGGGCAATATTAATGGGGACGGGCAGCAATCCGCTGGTAAAAAAGTATTGCCTCGACAACAAGCTTGGACTGACATCGGCGAATCCCGGTCCTGAAGGCTACTTTCTAAATGTGGGAGAGAACCTTATTGTAATTGCCGGTTCGGATGATGCCGGAGCATTTTACGGGCTGCAGAGTCTGCGCCAGCTGATAAGGAACGGGAATGGGGCATCTGTCGCGGGCCTGAAGGTGAAGGACTGGCCGCAGATGCCGTTCAGGGGAATAAGGCTTTATGTGCCGGGGCCTGAAAACATGGCATTCTTCAATCGTTTCCTGAGGGATTTCATGGCGCTTTATAAATACAACAAGCTGATAATGGAGGTTAACTGCATGAGGCTCGACAGGCATCCGGAAGTCAATGCCGGATGGATCGAGTTTTCCAAATACATGCAGTACACGCGGTCAAATTCAACCCAGGGCCTGCACGGCGAGGAAAAGAACTCCAGCCATTATGATGCCGGCGACGGATATATACTGGAAAAGGACGACATAAGGAATATCGTTGACTTTTCAAACCGCAATTTCATTGAGGTCATTCCCGAGATACCATCCCTTACACACGGATATTATCTTCTTACCCGTCATCCCGAACTTGCCGAATATCCGGGCGACATGTGGCCTGATACCTACTGTCCTTCAAACCCGAAATCATACGAACTCATGTTTGATGTCTATGATGAGTATATTGAGGTTATGAAGCCCAAAATGGTTCACATCGGGCATGATGAATGGTGGGGCGCTCCGATGGGTGTATGCCCGCTTTGCAAAGGGAAGGATCATTCTATTCTGTTTGCGGATGATGTTAAAAAGATCCACAGTTATTTTGCCGGCAAGGGAATAAAGATTGCCATGTGGGGCGATTATCTTCTTGAGAGCGTACGTGATACTCTTGTTCAGAACCGGGTTTCTTCCACCGATATGAAATACCAGACGCCCGGAGCGGTAAGGCCAGAGGTGGTCAAGGGAATGATACCCAAAGACATATTGATCTTCAATTGGTTCTGGGACAGCGAAAAGAAGGAGAACGAACTGAATGACTTCGGGTTTACACAGATCTATGGGAATTTTACTCCCACCATTAGCAACTGGGATTCGCGGACAAAGAAAGCAAAGATCACCGGAGGCGCTCCTTCAGCATGGGCCTCGACAAATGAATTCAATTTCGGAAAAGATCTTCTTCTCGATTTTATGGGATGTGCCAACCTGCTTTGGTCGCCCCATACAATTGGCCAGCTGGAGCTGGGGTCAATTGTAAGGGAGGCAATGAGCACGGTAAGGGAAGACCTCAGGGGCGTAAGAATCCCAAGCAAGGATGGAGATCCTGTGGTTCCCATCGATATTACCGATTATGTCAATATGAATTCCGGGACAGAAGCTTTCAATATGGATCTGCGTGCCCTGATGATGGGGGAGGTAAGAAAGGGATCACTTCTTTTCAACCTTATCACTCCTGCAAGCACATATGGCAGCACCCTGGTTGCGGTGGGTTCTGCGGGGAGCGATCCGGTCCGACTGGCAAGACAGGTAAATGGAATTGCAATCGACGAAGATGCAAGCAGCCTGATCTTCCTGCATGCATGTGCAAGGCCTGCAGCTAACCAGAAAGCCTATTTCAATATACCTAACTTCTTCGATTCAGCTGACCTTCTCGGATGGTACGAAGTTGTTTTTGACGATGGCTATAAGGAGATCATTCCCGTTCAGTACGGGGTCAATATCCTGGAGTGGAATCCCGGAGGTGAGAAAAGCCTCGATACCCGCCAGGGTGACACGGGTTCTCCCCAGACTGCCTACTGCTATATGGCCGACCCGGTAACCTGCTCAGTGGAAGGGCAGTATGTTCCTATCACCTTCTTTGCATTTGAATGGGTGAATACAAGATACGGCAAGAAAATAAAGGAAGTAAATCTTTGCGGGACAACTAATTATCAGACCCTACTGCAGGACTACGGGAAGGTTGTCACGGAACCGATGAAAAGCAATGCAATTATACTTGCAGGAATAAGCAAGGTGACCCGGCGTGAGCCATTCAAACCGAGATAATATTCAGGAAGTTGCACACCAGAAACAAAGAAAACATGAAAAGAAGAAAGTTTGTGAAGATCTCTGCGATGGGTTCGGCTGCTGTAAGCGCTGCCCCCGTAATATTGACAGGAGGCTGGAAAAATGCAAATGACAGGGTAAATGTTGCGGTAATAGGAATCCGTGCACAGGGCCTTGGACATATTGCGGAGTATCAGGCTTTGCAGAATGTTGAAGTAACTGCATTGTGCGATGTGGATGAAAACCTCTTTGCCGATAGGGTTAAGAGCCGTTACACAGACAGGAATCTGCGCAAGCCACAGCTTTATACCGATTTGAGAAAGCTTCTTGAAAACAGGGATATAGATGCCGTTTCCATTGCGACACCTAATCACTGGCACGCCCTGTCCGCTGTATGGTCGATACAGGCAGGAAAGCATGTCAGCGTTGAAAAGCCCTGCTGCCATACTTTCCATGAAGGCAGAGTGCTTGCCGAAGCTGCCAGGAAAAGTGGGAAAGTGGTTCAGGACGGGGCTGAACAGCGCAGCAATCCCTGTGCCAGGTCTGCCGTAGAATTCCTTTCGGAAGGCAGGTTGGGGGAAGTATATATGGCAAAGGGGATCTGCTATAAATGGCGCGACACAATAGGCAGATTTCCCGATGGTTACAGGGATCCCTATACAAAGGAATACGTGTCAAAGGTCGATTATGATCTGTGGCTCGGACCGGCGCCTGTCAGACCTTTCAATGTAAACAGGTTCCATTACAACTGGCACTGGCACTGGGATTACGGAAACGGCGACATGGGAAACCAGGGAGTCCATGAAATGGATGTTGCCCGCTGGGGTCTTGGAGTAAAACTGCCAGTAAAGATTACAGCAACAGGAGGGCATTTTATGTTTGACGATGCCCAGGAAACGCCAAACACACTTATGGCTCTCTTTGAATTTCCAAATCCAGCAGCAGGAGGAGATAAAAAGAAGATCCTTGAATTTGAAACCCGTCACTGGATGACGAATCCCGAAGGTGACCATCTGGGACTGGAGGACACTAAGACCAATGCCTATATGACAAGCCCGGAAAATGTCATCGGCAACATCTTTTATGGATCAAAGGGGTATATGCAGAAGGATGTAAATCACTGGCAGACATTTATGGGGAGAGAACGCACGAGGGGAGAATCGGGAAGCGGACTGGGCAACCATTACCGGAATTTCATCGATGCAATAAGGGCAGGTGATCCGGAAATGCTTACGGCTCCCATTGAAGAAGGATTCTATTCATGCGCCCTTGTCCATCTGGCAAACATCTCCTACAGGCTGGGAAGATCGCTGGAGTTTGACCCTCTGGCTATGAAATTTGTTAATGATCAGGAAGCTGACAGAATGCTCACAAAGGAATACAGAAAACCCTTTGTGTTGCCTGAAACAATTTAACGGCAGTTTTATTCAATATTTTAAGCATGAAAGCAGAAAAGTATTCCCATTTCAGGTGGTTCATCCTGGGATTGCTTTTTGCTGCCACCACCATACTGTATATCGACCGGTCGGCACTTGGCATTCTGGCTCCTCATCTTCAGGCTGAGATCGGCTGGACCGAACAGCAGTACGGCATAATAAACAGTGTTTTCATGCTGGCTTATGCTGCCTGCTTCCTGATTATGGGAAGCCTTATCGACAGGATGGGCACAATGAGGGGCTATCTCCTTTCGATCATTATCTGGAGCCTGGCGGCGGTTGCCCATGCCTTTGCCCGGGCATGGACAGGCTTCGCTTTTTCAAGGTTTGCCCTTGCCATCGGCCAGTCGGGGAATTTCCCTTCCGCGATTAAGGCAGTTGCCGAATGGTTCCCGGGAAAGGAGAGGGCACTTGCAGTAAGCATCTTTAACGGAGGATCAAACGTGGGAACAATAATTGCCCCGCTGATAATCCCATGGCTTGTGCTTTCCCTTGATGACTGGCGTTACGGTTTCATCTTCACTTTCCCACTGAGTGTGATCTGGATGATCATCTGGATAAGATCATACCGCAAACCGGAGAACCATAAAAAAGTATCTGAACAGGAACGTGAATATATTTTGGGTGACAGTATTCCTGAACCTGCTGAAAAGCATGATTGGAAGAAATTATTATCATACCGGCAGACCTGGGCCATTGCTTTTGCAAAATTCATTGCTGATCCGATATGGTGGTTCTATCTTTTCTGGGGTGCCAAATATCTGAATGTAAAATTCGGAATCAATCTGAAGGAGATCGGACTGCCTTTCTTTGCCATCTATACGATATCCTGGGTGCTTGGAATGGTTCTTGGATGGCTATCATCGCGGTTCATAAAGTTAGGATGGGGGATAAACAGAGGGAGGAAGATAAGCATGCTCATCTGCGGATTGGCTGCCCTCCCGGTAATGTTTGTTCCGCACACGGACGAGGTATGGCTGGCGGTAGGGCTGATCGCAATAGCCGCCGGTGGTCATTGCGGTTGGTCGGCCAACGTTTTCAGCCTGATGTCGGATGTGTTTCCCAGGTCCACCACGGGATCCGTTGCAGGCTTCGGAGGTTTCGCCGGGGCGATCGGAGGTGCCCTTGCTGCATTTATAATAGGAAGGATCCTTCAGAACATGGGTACTGATGGCTATACGATTCCATTTATAGTTGCCGGATCGGGTTATTTATTTGCGTTGCTGATAATCCATATGCTGGTTCCGAGGATAAAAATGATCGATTTTTAAATGTATGACGGGAGAAGAAAGGATACTTGCAGCCATTAATCACCGGGAACCAGACCGGATTCCGTACGATCTGTCGGGCACAACCGTAACTTCAATTACCAGGAATGCCTATGCCAGGGCGATGCTTTTCCGGGGCATCAGCCCTGAAACCGATGCCGCGGAGACAGATCCAATACAGCAGATTGTCACCCCTTCGGAATCTAACCTGAGGATTCTTGGTTCGGATACGCGCAGGATTGGCGCCCGCAGGATCCCGTGGTATCCTGAGCATAGTATTCAAAAGGGTACGGTAACTGAGGTTACAGATTTTTACGGATGCAAATGGCAGATGGACAGCAACAGGGATCTTTACTTTAACCAGATATCCTTTCCGTTGATGGATTCTGACACACTTTCGGGGTCGTTGTACATGCTTCAGAGAGTAAGCTGGCCCGATTATACCGGAACTTTGTTCCGTGACCTTTCCGGGCAGATTGAAAAGGTTGGCGACAACTGCTGCATTGCAGACAGGAATACTGCCGGTTTCACGGAAAACAGCCTCAGGATAAGAGGCTATGAAAAATGGTTTCTCGACACCCTGACAGATCTTCCTGGTGTCGAAGCATTGCTTGACATCATCCTTGAAGATAAGGTTAGATACTGGAATGAGGTTGTAAGGTGGGCTGAAGAAACCGGCAACGGTTACAGGATAAAAGTAATTTCAGAATGTGATGATCTGGGAACGCAAACCTCCACAATCCTCGATCCCGGATTATTGAGGCAGATTGTCATTCCCCGCCTGAAAACACTTTTTTCATATATTAAAGGGAGACTTCCTCATGTAAAGATCTTCATGCACACCTGCGGTTCCGTCAGGGAGCTGATCCCGGATCTTATCGATGCCGGCATGGACATACTTAATCCGGTACAGTTCACTGCCAAGGGGATGGATCTTAAGGGATTGAAAAAAGATTTCGGCGACACCATTACATTCTGGGGCGGGGGAGTTGATACACAGTCGACACTGAACAAGGGAACGACCCGGCAGGTGAGGGACGAAGTGAGAAGGATCATTGATATTATGGCCCCGGGAGGAGGTTTTGTTTTTGCACCGGTACATAATATACAGGATGACGTTCCTCCGGAAAATTTCTGGGCAATGTGGGATACCCTCCAGGAATATGGGAAACATGGGACATGATAATGCAGATGTATTCACATTATCAGTCATTTAAATTTACTAACTTTATATCCGGCAAAATAATACCTAACGAGAAGGCAAATGTTTAACAGCAGGCACCCGTGGCATGATGTCTCTCCTGGCAGGGAAATTCCCGCGATAGTGAATTGCATAATTGAAATCCCCAAGGGATCAAAAGGGAAGTATGAGCTTGAGAAATCATCCGGCCTGCTGATGCTCGACCGGGTATTGTTCTCATCGGTTCATTACCCGGCAAATTACGGATTTATTCCGCAGACATATTGTGATGATCATGATCCCCTCGATATCCTTGTCATCTGCTCCATCGATGTTTTTCCAATGTGCATTGTTGAGGCAAAGGTGATTGGAGTGATGGAAATGTTCGACGGGAAGGAAAAGGATGCGAAAATAATATCTGTTGCCAGGCATGATATGTCGGTTAATCATATTAATGAACTTTCAGAGCTTCCTCCGCATACCCTTGTGGAACTGAAAAGGTTTTTTGAGGATTATAAAAAGCTGGAAGAAAAGGAAGTAACTGTTGAGCAGTTTCTGAAAAGAGAAGAAGCGTACAGGATCATTAACGAAAGCCTCGAATACTACGTGACACACAGGAATGAACTGAAGTAATTGAATGCATTACAAATTCCTAATTATGACCTGTGAAGATATAAATGGTATATACAAGATAAACCAATAACAGAATAGCGGCTTCCCACCTGTCAATTTTTTTCTTCTTCCCCGTGAACATTGTAATAAACAGCAAAAGGGTGCCCACGCCGAGAAGATAAAGATCCTGATTGAAGCTGACATTATAATCAAGGGGCCTTATTATCGCACTTACTCCGATGATAAGGAAAATATTGAAGATATTCGATCCTATTATATTTCCTACTGCTATGTCGTTATTTTTCTTTATTGCCGCAACCACTGAAGTTGCAAGCTCCGGCAATGATGTTCCTGCCGCCACTATTGTCAGGCTGATTACAGATTCGCTTATTCCCAGAATCCTTGCCAGTTCGATTGAATATGTCACCACCAGGCGTCCCCCTGCCACAAGCAGGGCAAGGCCAATAAATATTAGAATGAATATTTTGGTTACTGATAGGTTTTTAGTATCAATGTGCTCCGTTGACCGATCTGACCTCATTTGAGTATAGACATAAAACAGGAAAGCTCCGAAAGAGCCCAGAAGAACTATACCTTCAAACCTTGACAGAACCGGATTTCCTGCATTTAAAAAATCATTGGAGAGAAGGAAAAGCACCAATACAGCGATGAAAGACAATGGAATTTCTTTCCAGACGGTACTTGACTGAACTACCAGGGGGGTAATAAGTCCGGCAATTCCAAGAATTACAAAAAGATTGAAATTATTGCTGCCGATTATGTTCCCGAATACTATGTCAGTATGACCTGAATATGCAGCGAAAACATTAACCACCATTTCGGGCATTGAAGTTCCGAAAGCCACTATTGTAAGACCAATGGCCAGATCTGACACCCTGTATTTCTTTGCAAGGGCCGCAGCTCCTTCGACCAGCCAGTCGGCTCCCTTGATCAAAACTGCGAATCCCAGAACAAGCAGCAGGATCTTAACTAACATAATATTACGTCAAATTCAGCAGACAGTAAACAAAGCGTAAGCATAAGTAAATCTGGCGCTTTCAGGTACCTGAACAAGGATTTTCTGCCCGGGTTCCGGATTGCGGGTCCTCATCAGCTCCTCAAGCATAATAATAAATGATACGGTGGCCACATTCCCCACAGTACTCAGGTTTGTGAACCACTTTTCCTTCGGGATTGAGATTCCCAGTTTTTCCAGTTCCGCAAATACCGGTTCCCTGAAGAATTCTGAAGAGATATGCGGCAGGAAATAATCGATTGAACTGATATCAAAGTTCCTTTCTTCGATCACCTCTTTTAAAAAGCGTCCGCCCAGCGAAACTATGTTTTCACCAAGCATCCGTGTATCCTGCTTTAACGAAAAAATAGATTTGGTGAGCCACTCCTCCTCTTCCCAACGGTACCAGCCCAGCAATTCCCCTTCGGGTCCCTTGTCGGCACCTGCATACATGCATGTTTCCCTTATGTTGGCGTATGATCTCGTTTCAATCCATTCCACCCTGAGTGGCAGGTCACCAGCAGGGTTGCTTTCAAGAAGAATGGCTCCAGCTCCGTCGGACAGCATCCAGCGAAGGAACTCTTTTTCGAAAGCAAGGAGGGGGTTCTCCTTCAGTTTGCCTTCGTTCCTGGTCTCGTTTTCGAAATATCTGGCGCGCATCCAGTGCGACAGGATCTCGGATCCCGTTACAACCGCATTTGAAGTCATTCCTGTCATAACTGACATATAGCCATATTTCAATGCCTGAATGCTGGCACAGCATGAACCGGCAAATGAAGCGATCTCTATTGATGGAATATCAAGGAGGCCATGTACCATGGAAGCGTGTGACGGCATGATCTGGTCGGGCGATGCTGTTCCGCAAGCCAGAAGCCGGACTGCTTCCTTCCCGAACCTCTGATTGAACAATAACTTCACCGCTTCGGCGGCAAGCATCGCATTGCTGTGCGTGGGCTTTCCTCCCTTCTCCAGGGCATAATATCTTGTTACTATGCCATTGTTTCTCAGAACGATCCTGCGTGCCTTTGAAGGCCTGTTGTCAATCATCCCCAGATACTCCTCCATCTCCTCATTTGAAACTGGGTTGTTGGGAAGAAATTTGGATATTCCTGTTATATAAACTTCATTTTGCATATTGGTTCAAAGCTGATTAATATTTGATTTTAATATTGCCGGGGAATTATGATAACCTTAATTAGTGCTGATGGTTATGACTGATATTTTATTATTTGTTCCTTAATTGCCTTTTTACGGAATGGTTTTGTAATTTGGAATAGCAAAGTTGCAAAAGGCGATACCAGATATATGACAGCAAGAAGATAATACTTGAAAAGCCTTACGCGGAATAAACGTGCCGGATCGCCGTAACTACCCTTTTTCTGAATGAAGCCGGCCCAGATTCGGAAAAAAACAATACCTCTCTTTTCAATCATCAGCAGCCCGGGCTGAACATCAACACCGCCTGCTTCAACAATTTTCATCTTTGCAGATTCAATTCTGCCCTCCACCAACGATTCACGAATTATCTCACCATACCGCGATGCTCCTTTGATATCTTCGCCGGAAATACCTGCCGGAGGGAATATCTTCATGAACCTCTCCTTTTTCCCCGTGAACATCCATCTGATGATGGAAACCACGCTTAAAAGGTTTGATGCCCTGTCGTACAAAACAATATTACCGGCATACTTTCCACCGGCATCTGCAATATATTCCTTTATCTTTTCCTGGGCCATGATCCACATATTGCGGCTTCCGATGATGGTGATCACCGGTTTCCCGGAAATTACCCGGCGCGCTGCTTCATTCTGAAAGAAGGAATGAAGAGGGATTGAAGGCGACAGGAACCAGGGCTGCCAGGCAACAACAACAAGATCAAAATCTTCATTGCCGGTTATCGTCAATGGTTCAAGTTTACAGGGATTCCCCCTTACACACTCAGGCATTGCCTGAAAGAACTGATCTGAGGTCCATGGAAAAGGGAAAGGAGGATCCGGCTTTAATGGTTCATAAGTGATTGAGATTTCCTTATCGGCAGCCAGTGGTGATAGCACAGAATTTAAAACATCCAACAGCTGGCCTGTCTGTGAATAATAAACCACCAGAACCTTTTTTGACATATCGAGCCTTTTCCTTTACTATCAATAATCCGCGGAAAAATAAAGATTTAAATTTATTTGGCAATCCGGAGGAAAAAATAAATTTTCTGGAGTTACTGACGGGCCAACACCATTGACCTTTCTTGTTCATTTACTTTTTGATTCCTTAGTGTAATCCTTGGAGTTCCTTTGTGGTTAAATCTTTTTTACCACAAAGTGACACAAAGGATCTCACAAAGGGTGGCACAAAGGATTTCATGAATAATAAAGATTAAATAATCTATATTATGGTATCCGGGAAATACTGTCTTTGAGTCATGATCTCTTTAACCCTTTTGTTCAAGTGCAGTTTCAAGAGAATCCACAAAAGATATTATACCCCTTTTATTGCTTTCCCTTATGAAGTCGTTCAGGCTCTTGCTTTTGATGGCGGAGAAGTCTCCGACAATCGCAAGATGCATCCTGTAATTTGAAAACTTCTGCAGGATTTCGCCTGCCAGCTTTGTTTTAAGATCAAAAAAATCAGGATGGAGGGTCTCTTTGTGGACAATAATCTTATTGCTGCCGCCATAACCGGCTTCAACCATTATATCAAGGATATCTCCCGGTTCTGAAATCATCTCCGACCCGTGAGGAATCTCAGCTATTACTTTGCCTCCGGCAGTTGTATGGTATTTGATCATTTTGTTTATTAATATGTTAAATCAGCAGAACTCATTTATTCTTTCGGGGTGTTTCCAAGCACGAATGACAATTTGCCACCGCCGGCCACAGAGTGAAAGGGCACAAATGTTGATTCCAGTTCTTCCCCGTTGAGTGAAGCTGTGTGTATATAGATATTCTCGGGAGAATTGTTTGCCGATTCAATAATGAACTGACTTCCGCTATGGTATTCATTGTTAAGGCTTATTGTAATCCGGTCGAATAAAGGCGATGTTATTCCGAAACGGGGCTCACCTTCTGTTAGTCCCTTAACATCAAACAGGCCGATTGCCGACATCACATACCAGGCTCCCAGCTGGCCCTGGTCCTCATCCTGGCCGTATCCGTAACCATGGATTCCTTCCGTTCCGTAAAATTCATTCAGTATTGCTCTTACCCACATCTGTGTTTTTGAAGGCCTGCCCGAGTGATTAAAGAGCCAGGAAGTATGAAGGCACGGCTGGTTGCCATGGTTGTATGGCTTTGTAATTCCGGCGAAGGCATGTATTTCGGTACCGCCCCCGAAAATATCTTTCTTTGAGATAATGAATGTGCTGTCGAGGCGGCTGTTGAATTCGTCCTGTCCAATCCTGGAAACAATCCCTTCGGGATCATGCGGAACATAAAATGAATACTGAAATGCATTTCCTTCCTGGAAGCCATCGTGGGGCACTGTAGCATCGAAGTCCTCATGGAATTTTCCGTTCTCAAGCTTTGGCCACATCATTTTCCTTTGCGGATGGAAAATTTTCTCCCATCCACCGGAGAGTCGCATCAGCATTTTGTAATCATCTTCCCTGCCGAGTGCCTTCGCCATCTGGGCTACAGCATATGATGTGAATGAATATTCAAGCGTGTGCGAACATGAGAATTTCCAGAGTTCATCGGCACCTTCACCCTTTGCCATGTACGGGACATAGCCGAATCTGACAAATTTCCCGACATCCATCTTCCCTGCGCCAAAAACACGGTTTTTGGAAGTAATTTCATTTTTTAACGATGCCTCATAGCCTTTTTGAATGTCAAAATCCCTTATTCCGCACTGATATGCTCCGACAATAGCAAGGGGTACCTGGTTTGTGCCGACACCCGAAACAAACTTGCTGCAGGCGATTCCATCGCCAAGCCAGCCTGCATCCTGATATACCTGAAGGTGGGTTTTTACAAAATCCGACAGGTATTCAGGGTAAGCCAGAGCCCATAGCTGGATGAGATTCCATTGCCCTCCCCAGATCCCGTCCGTATTGTAAAAATTGAAAAGAGGCTTGTTGTCATTACCCAGAGGCAGCATGCCTGAGGATCCGTCGTGCCTGGGATAGGCTCCGTTTACATCGCTTGCCAGTCCCCTGCCGAGAAGGGCATGATACAAGCCGGTGTAAAATTTCACCTTGTCGGTTGTGTTTGTGCCTTCAACCCTTATTCTGCCCAGGTAGGCGTTCCAGTTTTTCTTCGCATTATCTGCAGCCTCATCAAAACCAAGGTCCTTAGCCTCGGCTTCAAGATTAAGCCTTGCATTTTCTACCGACGTATATGAAAGCCCTGCCTTGATGGTTATGCTTTCTTTGTCTTTTGTGGAGAAGGTGAGATAAAGACCCGCACCCGGCCCTGACGCTTCCTTTAAATCGGGCTGAATCACAGTGCCGTGGAAAATCCCTGCCGAACATGGTGCTTTGTCGATCACCGCTGAAAAGAACATCTTTACGCTTGCTCCCGTCTGATATTTTTTTACATATTCGGGATAGGTTTCAACAAATCCTTCTATACGGCCGTCGTCCGTCAATCTGACCGATGCATCCCTGACTTCCCCGCTTTCACCCTGTTTGTTGCCTATGTCGAAGAGAATATGTGAATCATCCCCACCGGGGAAAGTATAACGATGGAAGCTAACCCTGTCGGTGGAAGTAAGTTCTGCCCTTATCCCGTAATCCTGAAGTATCACTGAATAGTAACCGGGATCAAGGATCTCATTTTTTTTATCAAAGAATGAGCGGTATCCGGTTCCCCGGGTGTCAACCTCACCAGGGACCGTTTTAAGCTCCCCTTTAGTAGGCATGAAGACAACTCCCCCGACCTGGAATTCATGAAAATTTGGGAATCCTTCGATCGATTGGTGCCTGAAGTCATAACCCACTGCCTCCCATCCGCTGAGATTTCCGCGATGACCGTCAGTAGAAGGACCGGGTTTAGCCAGTCCGAAAGGATTTGCACCCGGAGCAACATGAAACCATCTGCAATGCGCTGTTCCGATAAGCGGATCGACATATTGAGTCAGATCCTCAGGATCAGCTGGCTTATCTTCTGATTTGCAGGAGATGAACGACAGGATCAGTATGGCAGGAAGTAACAGGTAACATTTATGCTTTTCCATAGGATATGTTTTAATCAGATCGTTTTCAAAAATAGCAGAAATTAATTAAGAGAAAGCTCTTCTTCCTAAGAAAGAGGGAAATGACCGGAATTGACAATGAGGCTTTATCAAAATCGTTTTAATTGCTTTTTTATCTTAAGCAAACGTTGTGCATGCCTTTGTGATCCTTCGTGGTTAAGCATATGTCGATGAACCACAAAGGTACTCCAAGGATAGCACAAAGGAACACGAAGAACAATTGATTCAGCCTCATTATCTGCAATAATGTATATGGAATTTCCCGGGAACAGTTAATTTGCAGGGAAGAAATTTCCGGATGAGGGCATATTACCCTGAAAAATCAAGGGGCCGTATCAAAAGCACAAATAAAACTTTTGATACAGCCGCCTTTTTTGAAAATATCAGGAATGAAAACAAAGAAGCTGCAACTGATTTTCGGAGAGCCCTTATTTCTTTCTCAGGCCGTCTTCAGTCATTACCCACTCATGTTCGTGTTTTTCAGATTCACCTGATTCACTTGTGTCTGACATATCCCAACAGCAATCATCCTCCTCATAATGATACTGCCTGAGCAACCTTTCAGTATCGCGGGTAAAGTGAACATTGGTGCCTTCAGGGACATAAAGATTGACAACTACATTGTCAAATGACCATTTTCTTTCATCCGGGATTGTAAAATATTCATCCAGGAATATAGTATCGCCCTTAACGGAATAGTTGTACAGCAGCTGTTCAGCCTTTTCAGCCGCATTCATCCTGCTCCTTCCCGAAGAACGTTTTCTTACATTTATTTTAACGAATTCGTCATTTGAACTGTTGATTCTCAGTGACGGGCTTATAAAAAGACTCCTGTTGTCGTCTGTGAACCAGATATTGTAATCTTCGTCAGGGAATGAAATTTCCTTGTCATATTTCAGATCCTTCAACTTGTTTCCACCGAATATGTAGATATCTCCCTTCGTTTTTTGCAATACCTCCTCGGTCCCGGTTTTTGCTGTCTCAGCATAGCTTATTCCCTCATTGAACAGAAGTATTGAAAGGGCGGCAACAGCTATCACCCAGATAATTAATCCGGCAAGTGAAAACAGCATGTCCTTTGCCCTGAACCAGATGATCATTTTAATTCCCCAGTAGATCATCGCGAGGAGGGGCATCAGCAGAACCACGAATGCAAGTGCGATTATCCATGGAGCGACTGCAGGATTAACTATATAATTTAAAAAATCAGGCAGATAGAAAAGATTCATATCACATGCATGGGTTGAGAAATACCCCGGGTATTTAAAAAAGAATACCATGATTATTGAAACAAGGGCGATAAAGCCTGTCAGAACGAATGCCAGTCCTATAAGAACAAGGAACACCCGCACCGCTATGAAGAATACTTTGCCAATTGCCCTGAAAATCTCATTAAGAGCATTTGCAAAACGCATAGAACCGGTACTTCCCTGCTGATCGTCGGCCGCTGAAAATGAGAGGGATTTTTCATTCAATCCATAGCCCGGGCTGAATGAGTCCGTTCCATGCATTTCTTTTTTCATAGCCTCTGTAACTGCCGGAGGCAGGGCTATCCAAAGTGCCAGGTAGATTAAGAATCCGACTCCGGCAAAGAATGCGAAAATTGTAAAAAGTACCCTTATCCAGACCGGATCAATATCAAGATAGATACCCATTCCCCCACAAACACCCCCGATAATCGAATCATCAGGATTCCTGAACAAAGTTTTCCGGCGGCGAGCCCTGGAATACGCTTTTTGCCTGTCATCTGCTTCGCCACCTGCCTCGAAATCCTCGGGACGGCCGATGATCTTTATCATTGCCTCTACGTTATCCTTCGAAATGACTCCCGCTGTTGCCCCCTGCGACTGGAATATCTCTGCGATCCGGGATTCGATATCTTCTATAGTCTCAGCTCCGCCCGGTATCCTTCTGATCCTGTTGTCGATCTCATTGAGATAACCGCGCAGAATATTGTAAGCCTCCTCATCAATCTGAAACAGGACACCGCCAAGGTTTATTTTTATAGTCTTATTCATTTTGGTCATTATTAATAGGTTAGCAAAGCATCAACGGGTTCTTATCAGATTTACAGATTCAACGAGTTCATCCCATGATATATCCAGATCGGCCAGATATTCCCTTCCTTCAGGAGTGAGCTCATAATATTTTCTTGGCGGACCCTGTTGCGATTCTTCCCAACGGTAGCTTAACAATCCTGCATTCTTCTGCCTTGTCAGTAAAGGATAAAGAGTTCCTTCCACGACAATTACTTTTGCCTCTTTGAGTTCCCTGATTATATCGCTTGCATAGCAGGAAGCCTTTGATAATACTGATAAAATGCAGTACTCCAGAATTCCTTTACGCATCTGGGCTTTTGTATTTTCTATGTCCATAATCTTAGTTTTTTATTATTACAGAAGTATTTATCCGTCAGATATTCATGTTCTTTCTGACCGCATCAAATTCTCTTTTTACAGATTCCTTGATATTGTGAATGTTGACCGGGTCTCCCTTCATTTCGATTTTCTGGGCTGTGGTCCGGGCCTCAGGAAGTACTATATACAGTATCAGGTAAACCAGAATACCCAATCCGCCGGCCATAGTGATCGCAATAAAGATTATGCGAATAATCCAGGGATCAATTCTCCAGTATGCGCCCATTCCTGAGCAAACACCTCCTATTATCCTGTTGTCAGGGTCGCGGTACATCCTGTGTGTCCCGGAACTTGCAAATTTTTCCCGGGGCGATGGACCTTCATTGTCGGATATGTCTTCCGGATTTCCCATAATGGCGATCACATCCAGGACGTCCGAAATATTGATAACCTGTTTGTAACCTGTGAGCTTTGACCGGAATAACTCCGCCATCCTTGACTCAATGTCGGCAAGGATCTCAGCAGAGCTCTCTTCCCCGGCAAAATTAAGCTCAAGATTTTTAAGGTATCTTTTAAGTTCGGTATAGGCATCTTCATCAATATTGAAGGAATACCCCCCGAGATTAACGCTTACAGTGATTTTCATTTTCTTCGTTTTTTAATTTCTTCCATAGAATTTGCACACATTTGCAGTAGCATCTTTATTATAATAGTATATAAATTTAAGAACCATGATTATTTTACTACTATATAATATATACAACATTACAAAGCAAAGATATATATAAATATTAATACTATGCAATACATAGTACTGAAAAATATCGAATAAACGAAAAATGAATAATAACCACCAGATAATGAGAGGTATAAATTTTAATGTATTTTAAAGAAAAAATTGAAGAACCGGAAGATTATGTGAAAAGTCTGCACAAAAGCTGTCTGCAGGTTGCCCCGAAATATGCTGAAGCCGGTCAGGGAATAATTTCTATTATCCCACGGATGATGACATTTTCCTAATAGTTCAAATTAATTGCTATTGCAATCAGAATACCTATTTTTATGCAAACATATATTCAATGACGAAACGATACAGATGGGGCATTCTTGCACCCGGAAAAATGGCTGCAAAATTCACAAATGCCCTGAAGCAGTCAGATAAGGCAGAATTGTATGCTGTAGGATCTCGCGACATTCAAAGATCAGGGAAATTTGCTTCTGACCATGGGTTTAAAAAATTCTATGGCAGTTATGAAGAACTGGCTGAAGATCCACAGGTAGACATAGTTTATATTGCATCGCCTCATTCATTTCATCGCGAGCAGGCACTACTTTGCCTGAAAAACAAAAAAGCCGTTTTATGTGAAAAGGCATTTGCAATGAATGAGCGCGAGGTGGAGGATATGATCTCGGAAGCCAACAGACAGAATGTTTTCCTGATGGAAGCTCTCTGGCCTCCATTCCAGCCTTTCTATAAAAAGGCCGCTGAAATTCTTGAAGCCGGAGTGGCAGGGCCAATTCTCCACATGCAATGCTTTTTCTCATTTATGCCGCCTTTTCAGCCCGATGACAGGAAATTCAACGTTACGCTTGGCGGCGGATCACTTCTTGACATAGGGATATATCCGGTTATTGATGCGCTGACTTTTGCCGGAGTTCCCGAAGGGATAAAAGCTTATGCTTCATTTGGAAAAACAGGATCCGAAGAATCTGTAAATGCTCTGTTCAGTTATCATGACGGAAGGACTGCCAGCATTTACAGTTCCTTCCGTACCAATGTAGGGATAGGTTGCATGATTTTATGTGAAAAGGGCAAGCTTTCGCTTTCCCGGGGACGGGATATGAACCAGGTTGTGACGCTGGAACTTGAAGGCATGGAGAAAGAAACGCTTGTTTTCAGTCCTCCGGCCATGGGTTATCACTGGGAAGCAGAAGAAGTGATGCGCTGTCTCGATCAGGGACTGACGGAAAGCCCTGTTGTCCCGCTGTCATTCAGCCGCAACCTGATCAGAATCCTTGACAGGATCAGGAATGACGCAGGGATCAGATTTCCTCAGGATTGATATCTGGAACCGGAAGTAATATCATTCGGACGAAAAATACTATTTACACTCCCGGATGTGAATATAACACACGAAGAAGCCTTATTGCACAGGAAGAAAATGCTTCTCAGCATGATAATTCCGCTGATCTTCATTTGTCTGATGTGGATTTTAAAAACCACTGAGGTGCTTTTTGATTTTGAAATGACCCGTCTGGGTATCTTCCCCCTGTCTTTGAAAGGCATTCCCGGGATAGTATTGTCTCCTTTCGTTCACGCCGATTTCAGGCATCTTTTCAACAATACTCTTCCGTTGTTTTTTCTGGCTTCTGCCTTGTTCTATTTCTATTCAGAGATTGCAATAAAGGTCTCAGTATGGACATGGTTTCTAACCGGGTTGTTCGTATGGCTGGCCGGCAGGACCTCATGGCATATAGGAGCATCAGGGCTCGTCTACGGACTGGCTTCATTCCTGTTTTTCAGCGGGATCATAAGAAGGTATTTCAGGCTCGTTGCACTGTCGCTGCTGATAGTGTTTCTTTATGGCTCAATGGTCTGGGGCATCTTTCCCGATGTATATAAAAATGTATCATGGGAATCTCACATGCTTGGTTTTGTTTCAGGGATAGTACTTGCTGTCGCTTACAGGAATGAGGGGCCGCAGGAACCGGAACATGAATGGCTGGATGAGGAGGACAAGGAGATGCCGGAAGGTTCTGATCAAGATCAGTCAGGCATGGGAGAAGGGGAACGAGTGTAGCTGAAAGATATAATATGAATGCATTGTAAGATGTTTTACAGTGAGGAAAAATATCGATGAAAAAATGACGGATATATCAATAATAGTAGTCTGCTTCAGGGGTTGGGAAAGGCTTGAAAAATGCCTTGACTCACTAAGTGGATTTAAAGGGAACAGGTTCACTTTTGAAGTTATAGTTGTGGATAATAATTCCTCCGATCCGGTTATTTATGATCTTGAAAGGAAATATTCCGGATTCAGGTTCATCCATAATGAGGTTAACGGGGGATATGCCAACGGGAACAATCTTGGCTGCAGAAATGCCTCCGGGGAGTACGTTCTGGTTCTTAATCCGGATACGGAAGCCAGTGAAAATGAGATCGGCAAAATGCTGGATGAAGCAAGGGCACATCCCGATTACAGCATTATTTCATGCAGGCAGGTAAATTCAAAAGGCAGGGTGACTCCGAGCACCGGGCGATTTCCTCGACCCGGCAACCTGACCGGATTTCAGAGATCAGTAGCCAGAATTTTCAGAAAGGCTTCACCTGCCGGAAATATGACGGCTGACCAGGTAATATTCCCCGACTGGATTTCAGGTTCGGTAGTATGGATGAAAAGAGATCTTTATAATAGGCTGGGGGGTTTTTATGAAGGATTCTGGATGTACTATGAGGATGTTGACATATGCAGTAGGATTTCCCGGGAGAAAGGGAAAGTGGTCAGTCTCAATAATGTCACCATCATACATAATCACGGGGGGAGTTCACGGGTAAATATCAAAACAGCTTCAATTACCAAAACCGAGGTTCAGATCTCAAGGCATATTTATATATCACGTAATATGAAAGGTATTGAAAGGTTTTTAATCCAGATATTTCTTGTGGTTAATAATATCATATCAGGGGCCCTGATGGCAGTTGCGGGATTGGTCTTTTTCTTCATTCCAAGGCTCTTTCTGAGAACGACCATATTTGTGAGACTTATGGGCTATTATATCATGGCAGTAATCAGAAACTCATGGATAAGCCCCAGATCTGTACTTTATTCAACGCATAATGTTAAAAAAACATAATTAATTCATTCATGCCTACGTCAATACGTTATTCTGAAAAATTATATTGTGATATTTGCTATTCTTCATCCGGGGCCGGATTTTTCTGTCAGGCCAGGGAAATAACGAGGATTATTATATAAACTGACCGTTTATGGCCATCATTAGAATTTTAAGGTTTTTAACTCTTGCGCTGTTAGTCTTTATTCCCTTATCACTCGAATCTCAGGATAGCGCCGTTAAAAATGATTCCATTTCTGTAGGGACTGATACAACCAGGATCAGGAACAATAAGTCACGGGAGGGAGCTGTCAGGGTATTTATCGACTGCCGCAACTGTGATATGAATTATACCCGCCAGCAAATCCCGTATGTAAACTATGTGAGGGATGTAAAGGAAGCCCAGGTATATATCAATGTGACCAATCAGCCTACCGGAAGCAAGGGTGATCAATATACATATACATTCAGCGGACAGAAGGAATATGCTGGGATGAATGATACAATCATTTTTACAACCACTCCTGATCAGACAGGCCCGATAATAAGGGAAAAGAGAACAAACATGCTCAAGATCGGGCTGATGAGATATGTTGCGAAGACCCCGTTGATTGATGAAATAAAGATCGGGCACAATCCGGAACTAGAGCTTGAAGAGGTAAGGGACCGGTGGGACAACTGGATATTCGAACTTTCCTCAAGTCCGAGGTATTCGTCAGAGGAATCTGCAAAGCGACTTCAGGTGTGGAATTCCCTTGAGATATCACGTATAACTCCTGATCTGAAAATAGAGGTAAATCTTGATCAGAGTGTAAATAAACAAAGGTTTATTGATGCCGAAACTGATACAACCTATGTAAAGAGCAACAATTCACTGGATCTTTTGGTAGTCAAGAGCCTCGGGAATCATTTTTCGACAGGAATGAGATGGGAAAACCGTACATCCACGGAAGCGAATATCAATTATACGACCGAGATAATGCCCGCTATAGAATATGATCTTTTTCCATATTCTGAGGCCACCCACAAACAATTAAGACTTCTTTATGCAATAGGTTATCAGTACAGCAATTATATAGATTCCACCATTTACGACAGGATGTATGATAACTTCTTTAAGCACTCACTGATGATAGCTTATCAGATTCAGGAGAAATGGGGCTCAATAAATATTTCCCTTTCTGAAACCAACTACCTTACCGACCTGTCAAAAAACAGGGTAAACCTTTGGGGATATATCCGGCTGAGGGTACTGAGGGGGTTATCATTGTCGGTTAATGGCAGTGTTTCATACAATAATTTTCAGCCCAGCCTGAGGAAGGGAGAAATTACTGAAGCTGACCGTCTTCTGCAGCTTAAGCAGCTTGCATCAAGCTATTTTGTCCAGGGTGGGTTAAGCCTTTCCTATACCTTTGGTTCAATTTACAATAATGTTGTCAATCCTCGTTTTGGAAGCGGATACTACTAATCCTTGCTTTTAGCAGCTGACCCTGATTGAAAACCGCGTACTTTCGTGTAATTTTACATTTCATATTCAATTTTTTCTATGCACGAAAGATTCCGTTATAAGACCAGTGAAGATCTTATCAGAAAAGCTTCGGAGCTGGGATTTGTCCTGCCATTTTCAGATGATGTCACTCCTTTGCTTGAAAATGTAAAGCTGGGAGAATCAACAATACCGAACCGGCTGGTTGTTCAGCCCATGGAAGGATATGATTCGGATAATGAGGGAGCTCCTTCGGAACTGACCGAAAGGCGCTATCTGAGGTATTCTGCCGGGGCCAGCGGTGTAATATGGTTTGAGGCCGTTTCGGTAAATCATGACGGCAGGTCCAATCCGCGCCAGTTATGGTTAAATAATAAGAGCAGTGATAAATTTGCATATCTGAATGAAAAGATCAGAAAGAATTCAGGAATAAATGGGGGCACTCCGTTTCTGGTTATTCAGCTTACACACTCCGGCAGATACAGCAAGCCTGAGGGAAAACCTGCTCCCAGGGTGGCAGCCCTGAATCCGTTACTTGACAGAACAACTCCGGTAGTTCTGTCAGATGATGACCTTAAGCGGCTTCAGGATCAGTATGTAGGTGCAGCAAAACTTGCATCCGGCGCAGGTTTTGATGCCGTGGATCTCAAAGCCTGCCATGGTTATCTGATGATAGAGCTGCTTGCAGCAAAGAACAGGGCAAACAGCATATTCGGAGGCGAGGATCCTGAAAAAAGATTCAAATTCTTCCTTGAGACATATGACAGAATAAAATATGAGGTTTCTGGAATAAAGGTAACAAGCCGTCTGAATATCTCCGACCTGTACAGAGGAGGATTTGGTGTTGATGAAAACGATCAGCCTGATTTTACTGAACCGTTGATGCTTGTCGATCAACTAAGGGTTAGAGGGATTGGAATGTTGAATATAAGTATGGGCAGTCCATATTTCAATGCCCATATCTCGAGGCCCTATGATACTCCGCTGCCGGGACTTAAAGTTCCGGATGAGCATCCCCTGCAGGGGGTGATGAGGATGATAATCGGCACATCCCTTTTTCAGAAAAGATTTCCTGAAATACTCATTGCAGGTTCTGCTTATTCGTACCTGCGTCATTATGCGCCGAATGTAGGTGCAGCCATTGTAAAGAACGGAGATGCATCCCTGATAGGATTTGGAAGGAACTCATTTGCATATCCGTCTATGCCTCTGGATCTGATTAAGGATGGGAAAGCAGATCCTTCAAAGACATGCATAACCTGCTCAGGATGCACACGGCTTATCAGGAGCCTTCATATAGGCGGATGTGTTATCCGCGACAGGGAGATTTATGGGAGTGAGCTTAAAAAACTGGTTGCAGATGGAAAGTGAAGAGATCCGTTTCAATGGTTTTACTGTCAGTTATCATAGTATAAATACACTTATAGTCGGAAGCGGTGCGGCAGCTCTTAATGCTGCAGTAAGCCTGCACTCGATGGGTGAGAAGGATGTTCTTATTGCCACGGCAGGCTGGGCCGACGGCACTTCAAACAATGCAGGTTCGGACAAGCAGACATATTATAAACTGTCGCTTTCGGGAGATGTCCCGGATTCCATGGCCGATATGGCAAGAGATCTTTTTAACGGCAAATGCATGCACGGAGACATCGCTCTGTGCGAAGCCCAGGGTTCGGTTCAGTCATTTATGAGGCTTGTAAACCTGGGAGTTCCGTTTCCACACGACAAGTTCGGTTCATGGGCCGGCTACAAGACCGACCATGATCCAAGGGCCAGAGCCACCTCAGCAGGCCCTTATACCTCAAAAATGATGTTCATTGTTCTTTCGGGAGAGGTAAAAAAAAGAAGAATTAGGATTCTCGACAACCATTATGTGGTTTCTCTGCTTACCGATAAAAAGAGAACCAAAATAATGGGTGCTCTCGCAATAAATGCCACGGAGAAAGATCATCATAAGGCATTTGTGCTTTTCAATGCCACAAATGTGATCCTTGGATCCGGAGGTCCTGGCGATATGTATGAAACGAGCGTGTATCCCGAATCCCAGAAAGGATCCATAGGGATGGCATTCAGGGCGGGAGCAACCGGACAGAACCTTACCGAATCGCAGTTTGGCATAGCTTCATTGAAGTTCCGCTGGAACCTTTCGGGAAGCTATCAGCAGGTAATACCCCGATATTATTCAACCGACAGGAAAGGTGATGACCCAAAGGAATTTCTTAATGACTTCTTCCCTGATTACAGGACAATAACGAGAGCGATATTCCTGAAGGGATACCAGTGGCCGTTTGATGTACGTAAAGTATCAGGTTTCGGTTCCTCATTCATCGATCTTCTTGTTTTCAAGGAAAGAGAAAAGGGAAGGAGGGTCTTTATCGATTTCACCAGGAATTTAACCTGGGAGGGAAGCCCGGTTTTCAGGCCTGAAAAGCTTGATCCCGAAGTCCGTGACTATCTGGCTAAATCAGATTCCCTGAAACAGACTCCTTTTGAAAGGCTTCGTGCTATGAATTCACCGGCAATCAGCCTGTACATGGACCATGACATTGATCTTGCGAAAGAGGCTCTTGAGATTGGTGTTTGTGCCCAGCATTGCAACGGAGGATTGAAAGGTAACATATGGTGGGAATCAGATCTCACGCATCTTTTTCCGGTTGGCGAGGTAAATGGCTCCCATGGTGTTTACAGGCCAGGTGGCTCAGCTTTGAATTCAGGCCAGGTTGGAAGCCATCGGGCAGCCTTTTTCATCAGAAAGA
>CAZTDW010000008.1:0-33613 GCA_964611835.1 uncultured Rikenellaceae bacterium
TGACCAACTATCTTTACCTTACATACAGCGGGTCGGAACATGATATTGATTACAACGGCAGCGATCCCCGAAAGTCTGTCATTGTCCTGGGATCGGGAGCTTACAGGATAGGATCGAGCGTGGAATTCGACTGGTGCTCGGTGAATGCTATCAACACGATCAAAAAGGAGGGATACCGTTCCGTGATGATCAACTACAATCCCGAGACGGTAAGCACGGATTATGACATCTGCGACAGGCTCTATTTTGATGAACTTACTTTTGAGCGTGTTCTCGATATAATTGAACTTGAAGATCCTGCCGGTGTTATTGTTTCCGTAGGCGGCCAGATACCGAATAACCTGGCAATGCGCCTTTACGAAAGCAGGGTGCCTGTGCTGGGCACGTCACCCGTATCAATTGACAGGGCAGAGAACAGGCATAAGTTCTCACAGATGTGCGATTCCCTGGAGATCAATCAGCCCAGATGGAAAGAGCTTTCTTCCACCGCCGACATATTCGAATTCGTCGACCGGATAGGATTCCCCGTTCTTATAAGGCCTTCCTACGTGCTTTCAGGTGCTGCCATGAATGTGGTATCAAACCGGAATGAGCTCACACATTATCTTGATCTGGCAGCACAGGTATCAAAACAATATCCGGTTGTTGTTTCCGAATTCATTGAAAATGCAAAGGAAATTGAAATAGATGCCGTTGCCAGGGACGGGGAAATTATTGCCTATGCAATAAGCGAGCATGTGGAATTTGCAGGTGTCCATTCGGGTGATGCAACGATCGTGTTCCCCGCCCAGAAGATCTACTTCGAGACTGCAAGGCGCATAAAACGTATTTCTCGGCAGATAGCAAGGGAGCTGAATATAGCGGGGCCGTTCAATATACAGTTCCTGGCCAAAGACAATGATATCAAGGTGATAGAATGCAACCTGAGGGCAAGCCGGAGCATGCCGTTCGTGTCGAAAGTACTTAAAACCAACCTTATTGAGCTTGCAACAAAAGTCATGCTGGGACTGCCGGTCGACAAACCCCATAAATCGGTTTTTGAGCTTGATTATGTAGGGGTAAAGGCACCTCAGTTTAGTTTTTCTCGCCTGGCCAAAGCTGATCCTGTTCTGGGTGTTGACATGGCATCAACCGGTGAAGTCGGATGCATTGGCGAAGGTTTTTATGAGGCTATCCTGAAAGCAATGCATTCGGTAGGCTACAAGGTGCCCCAGAAAAGCATCCTTCTGTCTACAGGGCCGGCCCGGTCGAAGGTTGAACTTCTTAACAGTGCCAGGGCACTGCGTGAAAAAGGACATAAGCTATATGCCACCAGAGGGACACAGGAATTCCTTCAAAATGCCGGTGTCGAAGCACACGTGGCATACTGGCCCGATGAGAACAAATCACCGAACACCATAGAGCTGATCAGGAACCGGGAGGTCGACCTGGTTGTTAACATCCCGAAGAACCTGAGCCCTTCGGAACTCAACAATGATTATTCAATACGCAGAAGTGCGGTCGATTTCAACGTTCCGCTGCTAACCAACGCAAGACTTGCCAGCGCTTACATTCTTGCCTTCTGCCGGATGGATATCGGGGAACTGGCGATAAAGAGCTGGGATGAGTATAAGTAAGGCGACGGGAAACGGGCGCTGGGCGCTGGGTGACGAAGGGACTGAGCGACAAAGCGACAAAGCGATGGGCGGAGGGAGACGAAGGGACTCGAGAGACTGAGGGACTCGGTTAAGAGGAGAAGACGAAAAGAGGAGAGCCTTTATTCAGTCGAAACTTACCATTGCCGATGCCAATGATAGAAGCTGTATTAAAAGTCCTTAGTGTGCCTTGGTGAATTACTTTGTGCAACTTTGTGGTTAAGCATAAATGTCTGAACCACAAAGTTTCACAAAGGTTAGCACGAAGATACACCAAGGGTGAAAGACTCAGATCAGAGGATAACGATACAGCCCCCCGGCATGTTTGTAGCTGGTTTAGAAAAGAATAATGTATTTTAAATACAACATCGATCCACTTTCATATATTTTTTAATTTTCAGGATGAATGAACAGTTCGAATAATATGATAACCATCCGAGAAGCCGTACAATCAGATGCTCCTTTTATAATTGATTTCCAGCTGAAAATGGCATGGGAAACAGAAGGGATGAGACTTGACCCTGATACTGTTACCAAAGGGGTGAATGCCGTATTTGCCGATCCCTCAAAAGGACAATACTTTGTTGCGGAATCAGATCAGAAACCGGTTGCCTCACTTCTTATCACCTATGAATGGAGCGACTGGAGGAACAGGAATGTATGGTGGTTCCAGTCTGTATTTGTTATTCCTGAATACCGCCGGCGCGGGATATTCAGGAAGATGTATCTTTTTATAAAGGAACAGGCCGGGATTAACGACATAGCCGGGCTCAGGCTCTACGTGGAAACCAAAAACCTGAATGCAAAAAAGACCTACGAAGCCCTGGGAATGAGTTCAGAACATTACTCTTTCTACGAATGGATGAGGGTTTGACCTATGCAATGGCTGCTTCTCCTGATCCTTCTGCCTTATATTGCCATAATGCTGAAGCTGTTCTCCGGGCTGAAAAAGATAAGGACCTTTATTCCCGGCACAACACCTGACATATTTGTTTCCGTTGTGGTAGCATGCCGCAACGAGGCCGGCATACTGCCCGGACTTTTATCTGACATCGCTGCACAAACCTACGACAGCAAAAATTTTGAACTTATTATATCGGATGATAATTCAACCGACAATACCGTCGAAGTTGCATCGGAATATGAAGGAATCAGGAACCTTAAGGTATTGAAAAGCAATGGAACCGGAAAAAAGCTTGCGCTGAAGACCGCGATTGAAGCCTCAAGGGGGAAGCTGATTATCACGACCGACGCCGACTGCCGGGCCGGAAAAGGATGGATATCCACAATAGCCGCTTACTTTGAGGAAGAAAAGCCCCACATGATAATAGGTCCGGTCTGGCCGGAATGTTCCGGGGGGATTATCAGGAAATTCAGCGAACTTGAGTTCCTGAGCCTTCAGGCTGTGACAGCTGCTACGGCATCATTGGGGTATCCGGTAATGTGCAATGGTGCCAACCTTGCTTTCACCAGGGATGTTTACGACCGGCACTGCCATAACATTCATTTTAACCTTAACACAGGCGATGATGTTTTTCTGCTTCACAGCCTCAAAGCTGAGAGGGAGAACAGGATAGCCTGGCTTGAATCGTCTGAAGCAACTGTAAAAACAATATTACCCGGCAGGCTTATCCCATTCCTGAGTCAGAGGGCACGCTGGCTGTCAAAAGCCGGATACTACAGCGACAGGCATACAATCATTCTGGCTATAGTAACATTTGCTGCGACATTGCTTCCTGCGGGCCTTCTCATTTCGGTCCTGGTGAATATCTCTCTGCTGCCTGTGTTCCTGGCAGCCCTGGCTATGAAAGCTGTTCCTGATTACCTTTTGCTATCTGAGACTGCAGTCCGTTACTGCAATAAAAATATCATGGAGTGGTTTTTGCCATCCATGATCATTTATCCGTTTTATGTGCTTTCCGTGATTTTGTTCCTGCCGGCCCGAAAAGGCAATCGTTAATTCCCCATCTCTGAAAGGAACTTGATCCTCATCAGCCTTATCTCTTCCTCTTCATATTCATTGCCGAGCTCATTTATCGCTTCCTCGAGCGAATCGGTTTCAGCTTCTTCCCTGAAATATGCATAAATATCATGCTGCCTCTCCTCGTCCATTACCATATTAATATAGTAATCGAGGTTTATTCTGGTGCCGTAATTAACTATTGCTTCGATCTCAGTCAGCAGTTCATTCATCTCAAGGCCTTTTGCTTCGGCGATGTCTTCAAGGGGTCTTTTCATATCAATGCTCTGTATGATATAAACCTTTATTCCCGACTTGTTGACAACTGATTTGACCACCATGTCGAGAGGTCGTATTATTTCCTTCTCTTCGACATATTTCTTAATTATATCAACGAATTCCTTACCATACCTTTGTGCCTTTCCGGCGCCTACGCCTGAAATATTCTGAAGTTCATCGAGGGTGATGGGATATTGTATTGCCATATCCTCGAGCGAGGGATCCTGGAAGATCACAAAAGGCGGAATATCTTTCTGTTTTGAGATTTTTTTCCGCAGGTCCTTCAGTATGCTGAAGAGTTCTTCATCCACGGCGGCAGTTCTTGCTCCGAAAGCATTCTCCTCATCGGTGGTGTCGGCGTAATCATGATCTTCGGCCAGCATGAATGAGGATGGTTTCTCAATGAATTCCATCCCTTTGGGAGTGACCTTAAGCAGGCCGTAATTTTCAATATCCTTTACGAGAAGTTTGGCAATAAGGGCCTGTCTGATAACCATGTTCCAGAATTTCTCATCCTTATCCTCCCCTATTCCGAAATATTCAAGCTTGTGGTGCTTGTACGACTTGACAGCCGATGTTACCTTTCCTGAAAGGATATTGGCAATATGGTCGGCCTTGAATTTCTCCTTTACTGCAAGTACCGTCTCCAGCACGTTCACCACAGATTCGCTTCCCTCGAACTGTGCTTTTGGATGCAGGCAGTTGTCGCAGGCTTCGCAGTTCTCCTTCGGGTATTCCTCACCGAAATAATGAAGCAGCAGTTTTCGCCTGCATACTGATGATTCGGCATATGAAACAGTTTCAAGCAGAAGCTGTTTGCCGATCTCCTGTTCGGCTATCGGTTTTCCCTGCATGAACTTTTCAAGCTTTACTATATCGTTGTAGCTGTAGTAGGCAATGCAATTGCCCTCGCCACCGTCGCGCCCGGCCCGGCCCGTCTCCTGGTAGTATCCTTCGAGGCTTTTGGGTATGTCGTAATGAATCACAAACCTCACATCGGGTTTGTCGATTCCCATGCCGAAGGCGATGGTTGCAACGATTATGTCGGCTTCCTCCATCAGGAACTTGTCCTGGTTGGCAGTCCTTGTAGCCGAGTCCATTCCGGCATGGTAGGGAAGTGACTTGATGCCGTTCACCTTAAGGGTTTCAGCCATTTCTTCGACCTTCTTGCGGCTGAGGCAGTATATTATTCCCGACTTTCCCGGATTATTTTTTATATACTTTATGATCTCCTTGGTGACATCCTGTTTTGACTTGACCTCATAATAGAGGTTCGGCCTGTTAAAGGAGGATTTGAAAACATCAGCCTCGAGTATGCTAAGGTTCTTCTGAATGTCGTGCTGCACCTTTGGTGTGGCGGTAGCAGTAAGGGCAATAATCGGTGATCTCCCTATTGTATCAATAATAGGTCTTATCCGGCGGTATTCCGGGCGGAAATCATGGCCCCATTCAGAGATGCAGTGAGCTTCGTCGATAGCATAAAATGATATGTCGACATTTTTCAGAAATTCAATATTTTCCTCCTTTGTAAGCGACTCTGGCGCCACATACAAAAGCTTAGCCTTTCCTGACAGCACGTCTTTCTTTACCCTGGCACTTTCAGTTTTGGTAAGCGATGAATTTAGAAAATGGGCAACATCATCGTCAGTACTGAAGTTTCGCATTGCATCCACCTGGTTTTTCATCAGGGCGATCAGCGGTGAGATGACGATGGCTGTTCCCGACTTCATTACCGCCGGCAGCTGGTAGCATAATGATTTCCCTCCTCCCGTGGGCATCAGCACAAATGTATCACGACCCTCAATTACATTCTTTATTATCGGCTCCTGATTACCCTTAAATGTATCAAACCCGAAATACTTCTTCAAATATTCATGTATAGCCGCATCACTGGTCATTTCATTACACTGGTTACTTTAGTATTTCAAACTGCAGTTAATTACAGTTTAATAAAGTTAGAAAATATATTAATCAAATACTATTATATTTTCTTTAAAAAATTGAAAGGCTACCCTGAAGATTTTACTGTTAGAGCAAATTGAACTTGTTTTGCATCATAAGATTTATCATATTTGCTGACTGAAATTTCAGGAAACTAATCTTTTGAACCTATGGCCTTAAAGGGCAGGAACAGTCGGAACAATGAGGGTGAGATGTCATTCCTTGAGCATCTTGAGGAATTGAGGTGGCATATAATCAGGTCAATAATTGCGATATTCGTTTTTATGATCATTGCGTTCGTTTTAAAAAACCTGATTTTTGACAAGATCATTCTTGCACCTAAAAATCCCGGATTTTTCACCAACCGCTTGCTTTGCCAGCTCGGGGAAATGGTCAATATCGACGCATTGTGCATAAACACAAAACCTCTGAACCTTATAAGCATAAAGATGGCCGGGCAGATAACGACCCATATTACCGTGGCCATTGTGGCGGGTCTGATACTGGCTTTCCCGTATATGATGTGGGAGTTCTGGCAGTTTTTCAAACCGGCCCTTCACAGTGACGAGAAGCAGCATACCCGCGGGGCTGTCCTGGCTACATCGCTTCTTTTCTTTGCCGGGGTTCTTTTCGGATATTTTGCGCTGGCACCGCTTTCAATCCATTTTCTCAGCAGCTACCAGGTGAGTCCCGATGTTGTTAACCAGATCAATATCAGATCTTATATAGGCACACTCACTTCAATATGCCTTGCCACGGGACTGGTCTTTGAGCTGCCCATAATTGCCTTCTTCCTTACAAAGATTGGTGTTATAACCCCTTCTTTCATGATCAAATACAGGCGGCATGCTATTATTGTGATAGTCATCATTGCTGCTATTATTACCCCCCCAGATGTATTCTCACAGATGCTTGTATGTATACCACTGCTTGCTCTTTATGAGGTGGGTATATTGATCTCCAAGAGGGTGATGAAGAAAAAAGAAAAGGCACATGCCGAGTTCATGAGTGATAAATCTGAACCTGCAACATGATCTTCATTAGAGTAATATAGTGCCATGAAGCTCTATACTGAAAACCTGGTAAAAAAATATCATAGCCGGACAGTCGTCGACCATGTTTCGATAAATGTGGAGCAGGGTGAGATTGTTGGTCTCCTTGGTCCCAACGGAGCCGGCAAGACCACATCATTTTACATGATTGTGGGGCTTATCAGGCCTAAGGAAGGAAAAATATTCCTCGACGATGAAGATATCACAACCCTTCCTGTTTACAAAAGGGCAAGGCGCGGCATAGGGTATCTCGCACAGGAGGCTTCGGTCTTCAGAAATCTATCAGTTGAAGATAACATAAAGGCCGTCCTTGAAATGTCGGGGCTGCCTGTAAGCGAACAGACCGAAAGGCTTGAAACACTCCTTACGGAATTCGGACTTCATAAAATAAGGAAAAGCAAGGGCATCCAGCTCTCAGGAGGAGAAAGGCGCCGTACTGAAATAGCCAGGGCCCTGTCGCTCAAGCCGAAATTCATACTCCTCGACGAGCCATTTGCCGGTGTGGATCCCATTGCAGTGGAGGATATACAGGAAATAGTGTCCAAACTCAGGAACAAGAACATCGGAATTCTTATCACCGACCATAATGTTCACGAAACACTTTCAATAACCGACAGAGCCTACCTCCTGTTCGAAGGAAGGATCCTGATGTCCGGAACATCAACACAACTTGCCGAAGATGAGCATGTAAGGAGTGTATATCTTGGCAAGAACTTCGAACTGCGCAAGTAACTGCGCCTCTTTGTAATAATAATAATTTTCTATACTTTTGCGGTGTTTTTTGCGGATGTGTCGTAATTGGTAGCCGAGCAAGACTTAGGATCTTGTGTCCCAGTGACGTGGGGGTTCGAGTCCCTTCATCCGCACATATTTGCAAACCGCCTGTAACGATCTCATTCTGTGTGTTTTGGCGGTTTTTTTAAATGATAAGTAAACAATTTTAAAATGATTATCACAAAAGAAAACATCGATGACCTTAATGCTGTTCTTAAAGTACAGGTTGAAAAGGCTGATTATGACGAAAAAGTAGAGAAAGTATTGAGGGATTATCGTAAAAAGGCGAATATTAAAGGTTTTCGCCCTGGAATGGTGCCCTTCGGCCTGATAAAGAAAATGTACGGAAAGGCAGTCAGGATAGAAGAGATCAACAAGGCTGTCTCCGAGAGTATCCAGAAATACCTTTCAGATGAAAAGATCGATATTCTTGGCGATCCCCTGCCCAGAACCGATGAACATGAAAAAATTGACTTTGATACCCAGGAATCATTCAACTTCTCATTCGACCTCGGACTTGCTCCCGGTTTTGAAATAAAGCTCAGCAAGAAGAATAAGGTTACCGGCTATGAGATAGAACCTGACGAAAAGATGAAGAATGATTACCTCGATAACTACAGGCGCAGGTTTGGTAAATTCGAAAAGGCTGACCTGTCGGATGACAAGGATATGCTTAAAGGGAGGATCGAAGCCCTTGATGAAACCGGAAATCCTAAAGCTGACGGATTATTTGCCGACGACACAACCCTGGGCATCGATCTGATAAAGGATGAGGAGATCAAAAAACAATTCACGGGAAAGTCAGAAGGTGATTTCATTGATTTCGAGCTAAGAAAAGCATTGCCGAATGATTATGAAATAGCAGGGCTCCTGAAGAGGCAGAAAGATGAAATGGCTTCTACTGACGGACTGTTCAGGTTCACTATAAATGAAATAAGCCGCTTTAAATCCGCCGAAATGGGTCAGGAACTGTTCGACAGGATATATGGCGAAGGAGTGGTGGGCTCGGAAGAAGAATTCAGGAAGAAAATTGAAGAAGAAATCGCTGCAAACCTCAGGCAGGAAACAGACTATAAGCTTGCAGCCGATCTCAAGGCGCTCGCCATCGACAGGTCGGAATTCAATCTGCCGGAAGACTTCCTTAAAAGATGGCTGCTGAGAATAAATGAAAATACTACTGAAGAGCAGATAGAAAAGGATTTCGATTCTTTCAGGCATGATCTGAAATGGCAGCTTATCAAGAACAGGATTGCAAAGGATAACGAGGTTAAGATCACACCGGAGGAAATGCTGAGTGAGGCAGAGAATATTACCCGGTACCAGTTCCGCCAGTATGGCCTCTTCTATGCTGCAGACGAGCAGATTACCAATTACGCCAAGGAAACACTGAAGCGCGAGGAAGATGCAAAAAGGATTGCCGATAAAATACTTGATGAAAAAGTTACAGCCCTCCTAAAAGAAATGGTAAAGATCGAAGCCAAAAAAGTCTCCATTGAGGAATTCAACAAGCTTTTTGAGCAGCAACAGTAACCGTTCCGGGAATTGCTATTTTTTATATCTTTGTAAGAAAATTTAAAACTTTCAACATGAGTACTTTAGACGATTTCGGGAAATATGCAAAAGGGAAGCATGGGATCAGCAGCCTTTCAATGCACAGATATTCCTCAATCCTTAACAGTTATATTTCACCTACCATAATAGAAGAGAGGCAGCTTAACGTGGCATCGATGGATGTCTTTTCCCGTCTGATGATGGACAGGATAATTTTTCTTGGCCTGCCTATCGATGACTATGTGGCAAATATCATTGAGGCGCAGCTGCTTTACCTCGACTCATCAGATCCCGGCAAGGATATACAGATTTATTTCAATACTCCCGGAGGGTCGGTAAATGCCGGGCTTGGGATATATGACACAATGCAGTACATATCAGCTGACATTGCAACAATATGCACCGGAATGGCTGCTTCAATGGGTGCAGTGCTTCTTACAGCCGGCACAAAAGGCAAAAGGTCGGCCCTTAAACATTCAAGGATAATGATCCATCAGCCGATGGGTGGATTTGAAGGACAGGCTTCAGACATTGAGATCCAGGCCAGGGAGATCATGAAACTTAAAAGGGAGCTGTTTGAGATCATAGCTTTACACTCCGGCAACCCTATCGAGAAAGTAGAAAAAGATTCAGACAGGGATCACTGGATGACTTCACAGGAAGCGAAAGAGTACGGGATGATCGATGAGATCCTCCAGAAAAACGAAAAATAACCCCAATGGATAAGTGTTCATTCTGCGGACGTACAAAGAAGGAGGTCAGCATTCTGATCGCAGGCCTTGAGGGGCATATATGCGACCACTGTATTGAGCAGGCTCACAGCATTATGAATGAAGAGCTCGGTTCGAAGAAAAGCATTTCCTTCGATACCATCAACCTGCTCAAACCCGCAGAAATCAAGAGTTTTCTCGATCAATACGTAATAGGCCAGGATATAGCCAAGAAGATCATTTCTGTCGCAGTCTATAATCATTACAAAAGGCTGATGCAAAAATCCGATGCAGAGGATATAGAGATTGAAAAATCCAACATTATCCTTGTCGGTGAAACCGGTACCGGGAAGACACTCCTTGCAAGGACCGTTGCCAAAATGCTGCATGTGCCTTTTACCATTGTCGATGCCACGGTACTCACCGAAGCCGGCTATGTGGGCGAGGATATAGAAAGCCTGCTTACGCGTCTGCTGCAGAATGCCGACTATGACGTTAAGGCTGCTGAAAAGGGAATTGTATTCATCGACGAGATAGACAAGATTGCAAGAAAGGGCGACAATCCGTCGATAACACGTGACGTATCGGGAGAAGGTGTTCAGCAGGGACTTCTGAAGCTGCTTGAGGGTTCAATAGTGAATGTACCACCCCAGGGTGGCCGAAAGCATCCGGAACAGAAAATGATCCCGGTCGATACGAAAAACATCCTGTTCATATGCGGAGGCGCATTCGAGGGAATTCAAAAGACAATAGCGCACAGGCTCAATACACAGGTTATAGGTTATGGAGCTGCTAAGAAAAGGGAAAGGATTGACAAGGATAACCTCCTTAAGTACATTGCACCCCAGGATCTGCGTGCTTACGGGATGATCCCTGAAATAGTGGGCCGACTTCCGGTCCTTACACATCTCGATCCGCTCGACAGAAGAGCTCTCAGGGATATCCTTACAGAACCCAAGAATGCCATTACCAAGCAATATATCAAGCTATTCAAGATGGACAACATCGACCTCACTTTCGGCGAGGGAGTACTTGATTTCATTGTCGACAAGGCCATCGAGTTCAAGCTGGGAGCCCGCGGTCTGAGATCGATCTGTGAGGCAATAATGCTTGATGCGATGTTCGATGCTCCCTCCACAGGGATAAAAGAACTTACAATCACAACCGATTATGCAGTCCGTAAGCTCGAATGGATTGACATGAAGGTGCTGAAGGCATCATGAGAGATAGTAAGAGGCTGTATCAAAAGTCCTTCTTATTGGTTTTCCAACCTTTGCGGACTTTGCGCCTGCCTTTGTGATACTTTGTGGTTCAGTGACTTAGGTTTAACCACAAAGGTCCTCAAAGGGTAACACAAAGTTACCCAAAAGTCTTTTGATACAGCCTCCAATCAATACCCTAATGGTTTATCCAGTTCCTGTGCCTGTGGTGCAGCTGAATCTCTCTCGTTTCACCTCCGACGGTTACAGTTGCCTTATTATCGCATTCTCCTGATCCATAATCAAGTTCTGCAGTTTCTGCTCCCTCTCTTTCAATTTTTATCACTCCGCTTACGATGAACTTGCAGACCCTTTTCCAGTGAAGAGCAGTCGTGATTGTCCGTGTGTATTCATAACCTTTAAGATTGATGCCGCCTGCCACTCCGGTTACAAGGCATTCATCATCCCAGATATTCCTTGTATCAAATCCTGCTATCCATTCGCGCTGATGATCAACTGTACGTTCGATAACGGTTCCGTCGGGAAGAATAAGTTTTCCTCCCGTAAGCTTCACTGAGATCACAGGATTCTGATTTTCATTTAATCCTAGATTTTCAAATACTTTTTCACCCTCAACCTTTATTCCATTAAAATAGTAGTTATCAAAAGTCACTATCCGTTTTGATCCTTCTTCATTTCTGGGACCGGTAACCTCCACGATAATTTTACCTGATCGTGTATTGTCAAAGAATCCGGTGCAGCCTGTGCCAAAATCAAGAGTTAAGATCTTGGGCCAGATGCCTGTTGAAGGATGGGTAACAGATATTACAGGGCACGAATCCTCCGACAGTATATCGGATTTCGAAGGGCCGCCCTTCATTACTTCATCAAGCATGATGGTTGCATTATCGGCGCTGTTGAACACATCTTCGAAAACGGCCTCGCTCACTGCATCATCATCGGCAAGCTCAAATCCGGAAAGGTCAGGATCCTTGATATCTTTCTTACATGAAGTGAATATCATAATTGATATTGCTACTATCATAAATAATGTTTTTGTTTTCATGACATAGATATTTAAGTTATTTTTTCCGATCAACAACCATTTAGATGAGGAATGATTGATATGGTTTAATTAGTCAGGATAAAAAATCAGAAAGTTCCCATAATGGCATTTCCAGAGAGAGGGTGTCTCAGAAGTGACACCCTCATTAAGGAGCTTGCAGTGTAATCCCTAACCGCGGAGCGGTTCCATCAATGCTAGCCAGAATCCGGTATGGTGTCCATGAACCGCGGAGCGGTTCCATAAAAATAAATTCGCAGAACTGCTATTGGGTTTAAAAAGTCCTATTAACCCGAGGTTTTTACACCGGATTTCTTCCTCTCATATACCACATAAGTATATGGAATCCGGCTCTCATCCTCCGACACACATTCCTCTTTCTCTATGATCTTCCATCTCCTGCGGTCTACCTTCGGGAACCAGACATCGGCCGGGGCCTTTTTATGGACATGAGTAATATATAATTTGTCGGCAACGGGCATGAACTGCCTGTAAACCGATCCGCCGCCGATAACGAATATTTCCTCGTCCTTCTCACATTTGCTCAATGCATCATCAATCGAGTATGCTGTTATCGAGCAGTCGATACATTCGCCCGGCACATCAGTAAGAACAATGTTTTTACGTCCCGGCAATGGCCTCCGCGGCAAAGATTCCCAGGTTCTTTTGCCCATTATGATGGTCTTTCCCATGGTAAGCCTCTTGAATCTCTTAAGATCTTCGGGAATGTGCCAGAGAAGTTCATTTTCCTTTCCGATCCCCCAGTCGTCTGATACAGCAACAATTATTGATATCATAGGCATTATTTTATACAGATATTTCTCCCTTTATGGCGGGATGTGCCACATAATCCCCGAGGGTAAAATCCTCATAACTGAATTTTGTGATGTCAGTCACATCCGGATTTATTGTCATTCTGGGAAGTTTGTATGGTTCCCTGGTCAGCTGCAGTTTAACCTGATCGATATGATTCAGATAAATATGTGCATCGCCCAGTGTGTGTATGAATTCACCAGGCTTCAGCCCGGTAACCTGGGCTACCATCATTGTCAGCAAAGAATATGAAGCAATATTGAACGGCACTCCGAGGAAGATATCACAGCTGCGCTGATAAAGCTGGCAGGATAGCTTCTCCCCTGCTACGTAAAACTGAAACAGTATATGACATGGAGGAAGCGCCATTTTATCCAGTTCACCCACATTCCAGGCATTTACAATATGGCGGCGTGAGTGGGGTGAACCCTTTATCGATTCAATTACATTCAGAAGCTGGTCTATTTTCCGGCCATCGGTGGCAGGCCAGGATCGCCACTGTGAACCATAAACGGGCCCCAGATTGCCATCTTCATCGGCCCATTCATTCCAGATCCTGACGCCGTTGTCGGTAAGGTACTTTATGTTGGTATCGCCTGATATGAACCACAGCAGTTCGTGGATGATTGATTTCAGATGAAGCTTTTTTGTTGTCATTAATGGAAATCCTTCCTCCAGATCAAACCTCATCTGATAGCCAAAAACGCTGATTGTGCCGGTTCCCGTCCTGTCGCTTTTCCTGGTCCCTTTTTCAAGAACATGGTCAAGAAGTTCAAGATACTGTTTCATCAAGATACTGTTACATGAAACCTCCGCGAGGCTATTATTATCAGTGATATCTTTTTGATATCTTTTTGATATCTTTTTGATATCTTTTTGATATTATTATGATATCATTATGATATCATTTTGGTGATATTCTGGCGACCCAGCCACCGCCGGGAGCCATTTTAACGGTCATCTTATCACCGGATTTTATGTTGTTTTTAATATGCTTATAATCCTGTGCATGATTATCTGCATTTATTCCATCCTGGAAGATATCGATCGAATAGTCTCCTGCCGGAAGGAACGACAGGTCCAGTTCCATCTGACGGCTCTCCCAGTCTGTCAGTCCGCCGACAAACCAATCCCGGCCCGAACGGCGTGCCACCAGAATATAGTCGCCGATCTTACCTTCAAGGACCTTGATATCGTCCCAGACCACAGGTACTCCGGCAATGAAATCGGTGCACTCCTGTTCTTTCATATAGTTTGACGGAGAGTCGGAAAGCATCTGGAGAGGGCTTTCAAAAACTATATACAGCGCCATCTGGTGCACACGGGTTCCCTGGCTGGCTGGTCTGGTGAACTGAGGATTGTAATTGACCTTGTCCATATTTATCATTGCACCCGGTGTATAATCCATTGGTCCGGCAACCATCCTTGTAAAAGGAAGGATGACATCATGCTCGGGAGTGATGTCCTTGCTCCATTTGTTGTTTTCCATCCCTTTCACTCCTTCCCTGGTCAATGCATTTGGATATGTTCTCCCAAGGCCATCAGGTTTATATGCTCCATGAAAATCAATAAGCAGGTGATGCTCGGCAGCTTTTCTGGTGGCCTCATAATAGAAATTTACCATTTTCTGGTCATCCCTCTGCATAAAATCGACCTTAACTCCATTCACTCCCCATTTCTCATATAAAGCGAGGGCTTCATCAATGTCATCCCACAATGTTTTGAAGACAACCCACAGGATTACCCCAACATTTTTTGTGGCGCCGTAGCGGCACAACTCGCTTACATTAATTTCAGGAACCGGTTCCAGAACACTGCCTCCTATCCTGTACCAGCCCTCATCAAGGATTATATATTCAATGCCGTTCCTTGCAGCAAAATCTATATAGTACTTGTAGGTTTCATTATTGATCCCGGCCCTGAAATCGACTCCATAGATATTGTTTGCGTTCCACCAGTCCCATGCCACCTGACCCGGCTTTATCCATTTGGTGTCGGTAAGTCTGAGAGGAGCGGCCAATTTATAAACAAGCTCGCTTTCAACCAGTTGCTTATCGGTAGGTGTCACAACAAATACCCTCCACGGGAAACTTCTTGTACCGCGGGTGGCTGCAATATAGTCTTTTGTTGAAGCAACAAAAAGGTTGCGGTCACCTTCAAGTTTTTCGGAACCGGGATATCCGGGATGTACTCCCTTCAGTTTTCCCTTCCCGTCTCCCCTGATCCACATACCCGGATAGTCTTCTATGTCAGCTTCAGTAAGGAGAACGTTTATCCCGTTTGATGTAAAAAGGGTGGGGAGGCTTGCAAGGTGTCGCGTGGCAATTGTATCTAGCGATGAATAGATATAGTTCCTTTCGTTGTGCGACATGAAACTTTCTTCAAGGGGATACCAGGCATGGGTACCAGCCGGCATTGCAAGGCTGAAGATCTCTTCCCTTACCGTTACATCATTTTTCAATGATGTTTCAAACCTGTATCCGGCCCCGTCATTGTATGCCCTGAACTGTACCGCAAAACCGGAGCGGAATGAAATGAGGAGGGTGTTGCACTGATCCGGGATCACCGAACGTTTAGCCGCCACAACAGGCTCAAGCAGGTTGTCGACCTTGCCGGTAACGGCTCTTTTTACTTTTTCATTTTCTCCGAGTGTTTTCCCGTCAGCCAGAACCATTCCCAGCTTAACTGATGAGATTATCTCTTTCCCGTCATATGAGGCCTTCCATGATACGCCGGGGCCTGCATCGATTGTGAGGATCAGCCTGCCGTCGGGTGATGAGATCTTATATTCCTTTGCATGGGAAAATGAAGATGATGCAAAAATCATCAGTAGAAATAAAAATCGAGTTTTCATCATTTTATAATTTGATTTTAATGGCGTGGCGGAACCTCCATATAGTTGATTAACATATCATTGTGTTTGTGATTGAAATGCATGGAGGTTTCATTTAATTGATTTTTGAAGCTTTTAATATAAAGATTGGGGAAAAAGGACATTCCCGTTACCGGAACCTGCGAAACAGCCTGTCATTATTACTTTGCCTTTCTTTTTTCAATCTCATCCCTTATAGCTGCGGCGCGTTCATAATCTTCGGTCCTTACTGCTTCATCAATCATTTTGTAAAGCTCTTCATCCGAATAGTTGGTGTACTTTGAATCTCCGGTTTCATAAAGGCGGTCATCCTCCGGTTCGGATGAAGACGGGGTGCCGGTTGAGGTTATGGTAATGCCTGCCTTGTCGAGGATATCTTCATTTATGTATATGGGGCATCCGAATCGCAGCGCCAGTGCGACGGCATCTGAAGTCCGGCTGTCGATTGAAAGTTCCTTTTCGCCATTGTTGCAGAGAAGCCTTGAATAGAATACGCCCTCTTCAAGCTTGTAAATCATTACTTCAATCAGGGTGATGTTGAATTTATCGGCGAAACTTTTAAACAGGTCGTGTGTAAGGGGACGGGGAGGTTCAAGATTTTCAAGCTTAATTACTATTGCCTGGGCTTCAAAGCCCCCTATAATTATCGGGATCCTCTTTTCTCCGTTTTCCTCTATCAGAATTAGTGCATATGCTCCCGACTGAGTCTGACTGTATGAGATTCCCAACACCTTAAGCTTTACTCTCTTCATATCAAATTATTAAAAACCAGAAGAATATCTGATGCCAAGTTACCTCAGGCAAATATAAAGATAATAATAGTAGTACGATAAGCTGAAGAGGCATTCTTTTTTTTTCAACATAGGCGATCGTGAGCCGGTCTGAGAATTAATATCAGGATTAAAAAACCGGCAATTTTGATTGGAAATAAATGAATTTATATATCTTTGCAGTCCGAAATTCAAAATAAAATCCGGCGGGGCTTGATTAAAGCCATATAATATAGTTAAAATATGCGCCTCACGGAGTAACATAATAAAGGAATAAAATGTACGCAATAGTTGAAATTGCCGGTCAGCAGTTTAAAGTAGAAACAGGGAAGAAGATCTTCGTTCACCGTCTCGAGGCAGAAAAGGAATCAGATCTTGAATTTGACAAAGTACTGCTCATTGAGAATGAAGGCAAAGTAATTGTAGGAGAGCCTGTTGTAAAAGATTTTATCGTTGCAGGCCACGTACTTGATCATGTCAAAGGTGATAAAGTAATTGTCTTCAAGAAAAAAAGGAAGAAAGGCTACAGGGTAAAGAACGGGCATCGTCAGAGTTTTACACAGATTGAAATCACCGGGATTGGTGAAAAGGGTAAGGTTGTGAAGCAGTCGCCAAAAAAGGTCATGGAGAAGGCTCCGGAACCTGCTGCTGAAGAGGTAGTTGTTGCGGAGAAGAAACCGGCAGCAAGGAAGAGTCCATCCAAAAAAGCAGCTGAGGTAACTGAAGAGGCCGGGAAAACCAGTGCAAAAAAGGCTTCTGCAAAGAAGGAGACCGAAAAGAAGCCGGCGACCAAAAAAGCCTCAAAGTCAAAAGAATAGAAAAACAGACAGAATAAAAATATTATATCATGGCACATAAGAAAGGGGCGGGCAGTTCACGTAACGGCCGCGATTCTGAAAGTAAACGACTGGGAGTTAAGCTCTTCGGTGGCCAGGCAGCAAAAGCCGGCAGTATTATTGTACGCCAGCGCGGAACAAAACACAATCCCGGCCTGAATGTAGGTGTCGGGCGCGACCACACTTTATTTGCTCTTGTCGACGGAGAGGTCGAGTTTAAAAAGAAAAAGGACAACAAGATTTTCGTATCGGTTAAGCCGGTTGCCGAATAACAGAATCCTTTAAAAATTTCTAGCTCCCGAAATTCTTTTCCTGTTATGGAGAAGCATTCCCGGGAGTTTTATATTTTTGCACCTGTTCGTCCGGAAATTAAAACAACACCTGATTATGCTTACTATTAATCTGATCCGTGAAAAAAAGGATTTCATAATTGACAGGCTCAAAATCAAGAATTTCGATGCGGAAGAGATCCTGGACAGGATCCTTGCGCTTGATTCATCACGGCGTGAGATCCAGATAAGGACCGACGCCCTTCAGGCTGAGATGAACAGGATCTCAAAACAGATCGGGACCCTAATGAAAGAGGGCCGCAAGGAGGAAGCAGAATCAGCGCGTGAAAGAACATACTCCATGAAGGAAGAAATAAAGCTTCTTCTGGATAAGGTCTCGCCGGTTGAAGAAGAGTTAAGGAACGAAATCATACGCCTCCCGAACCTTCCCAACGAACTCGTTGCCCCCGGACACAGCGCCGAAGACAATGTTGTTGTGAGGGAAGGAGGCATGATCCCTGAACTGGCGGCGAATGCTGTCCCCCACTGGGATCTGATCAAAAAATACGATATCATTGATTTTGAACTGGGCATCAAGCTGACAGGAGCCGGATTCCCCGTTTACAAGGGAAAAGGGGCCAGGCTGGAACGTGCCCTGATCAATTTTTTCCTCGACCAGGGTGTAAAAGCAGGTTATACCGAGGTGATGCCGCCAATTATGGTAAATGAAGACTCCGGTTTCGGCACCGGCCAGCTGCCCGACAAGGAAGGACAGATGTATCATGTTGGAATAGATAATTTTTACCTGATCCCGACTGCCGAAGTCCCGGTAACCAACATCTACAGGGATATGATCCTTGGCAGCGACCAGCTTCCGGTAAAAAATATTGCCTATACTCCATGCTTCAGGAGGGAGGCCGGCTCATGGGGTTCTCATGTACGGGGCCTGAACAGGCTTCATCAGTTCGACAAAGTGGAAATAGTTCAGATATCCCATCCTGATCGCTCATATGAATCGCTTGAAGAAATGGTAAAGCATGTTGAGAGCCTGGTTTTATCACTTGAGCTTCCATACCGGATCATACGCCTCTGCGGTGCTGACATGTCGTTCACCTCGGCCATGACCTATGATTTTGAAGTATGGTCGGCAGCCCAGAAAAGATGGCTGGAGGTAAGTTCTGTTTCGAATTTTGAATCATTTCAGGCCAACCGCCTTAAGTGCAGATTCAGGGAAAAGGGAGACAAGCAGACCCGACTGGTCCATACCCTCAATGGCAGCGCCCTTGCACTCCCCAGGATTGTTGCCGCCATCCTGGAGAACAACCAGGAAGAAAAAGGCATCAGGATCCCCGCATTGCTGATCCCCTATACAGGGTTTGATTATATTGACTAACCTCCCCTGCCCCGGCATAGCCTTCGTTGACCGGGATATATTTCAGGGCTGACTTAAAAAAGGATGGAAAAAACCAGGCAATCCTATATCTATGCCGGCCTGGCTGTATTCTTCTGGGCTACGGTCCCTACAGCCTTCAAGATCTGTCTTGGTGAACTTCCTATAATTCCGATGCTGACAATTGCATCCCTGGTTTCATCAATAATCCTTTTTACAGTGATTCTGCTTACCGGAAAACTGAACCTCTTAACAAAAGGTACGGTAAAAGATCTAGTCAATTCTGCAATCCTTGGCCTTATCAATCCATTCCTGTATTATCTGATACTTCTTAAAGCCTACCAGCTGCTACCGGCCCAGGTTGCACAGCCCCTCAACATGATCTGGCCTATAATCCTGGTATTCCTGTCGGTGCCACTGCTTAAGCAGAAAATAAGAGCCAAAAGTTATCTTGCGCTCCTTATAAGTTTTGCCGGAGTATATCTGATCTCATCACAGGGGGATCCTTTACATCCGGGGCATTCTGATACCGTGGGAGTCTTACTGGCTGCCGGAAGTTCGGTCTTCTGGGCTTTCTATTTTATCCTTAATGTGAAGGACAAAAGGGATGAGGCTGTAAAGCTGTTCCTTAATTTCCTTTTCGGGTCAGTCTACCTGGTTTCAGCCCTGCTTATTACTGACCAATGGCCTGGCAACTTCTCCGCAAAAGGAATTCTTTCAGCCGTGTACATAGGGATCTTTGAGATGGGTATTACATTTTATTTCTGGCTCAGGGCACTTCAGCTGGCTACCACCACCGATAAGGTGAGCAATCTTGTTTATCTTGCCCCGTTCTTATCGCTTGTTTTTGTGCACTTTATAATTCATGAACCCATTTTTTACACAACTCTGGCAGGATTATTGCTGATCATTTCAGGCATATTTATCCAGAACAGGAATTTCAGAAAAGGATAAATAACTAATTTTGCTTTTGTGAAATTTTGATCTAAACACATTTATGAAAAAGCTGGTATTGTTGATTTCAGCGCTTATGTTGCTGATTGTATCATGCAAAAAGGATGAAGACATAACGCCGGATGAGAACGAGATAACCGCGACACAGGCAAGGGATGTCCTATATACCATTATGAATGCCAACTATCTCTGGTATGACCGGATGCCTCCGGTAAAAAAAGAAGATTATGCCGGGCCTTCTGAGCTTATGAAGGCCATGATTTACAAACCAATCGATACCTGGAGTTTTGTAGCAGACTATGATGAATGGAATGCTGAAATGGGAGGAGAATTTGTGGGACATGGCATAAGTATCGGTATAGATGATCAGGACAAGGCAAGAATAGTTATGATATTCAGGGAGTCTCCGCTTTACAAGGAAGGCGTCAGGCGCGGATGGATAGTCAAATCGGTTAACGGTACCGACATTGCTCCAATACTCATTTCGGGAGATAGAACTGCTTACAACAATGTTATGGGTGAAAGTACCGAAGGAGTGAAAAATGTATTTGTATTTGGCCTGCCAGACGGATCCGAAAGGACCATTTCCTCCACCAAATCAAAGTTTGTCTATAACTCAGTACTCTATTTTGACACCCTTCATCTTGAATCAGGAATAACCGGACACATTGTATTTGACTCATTTATAGAAACATCTGTCGACTCTCTGACGAAAGCATTTAAATTTCTCAAGGAGCAGGGAGTAAAAGACCTGATCCTCGATCTCAGGTATAACCCGGGAGGGTTATTAAACGGAGCCGTTGCCCTTGCAAGTTTTATAGCCGGGAACAATGTAAGCGCATCCGATGTCTTTGCCAAACTTGAATTTAACGACAAGAAGACAAGCGACAATGTTTCCTATATGTTTAAAAACACCCCCTATCCTCTTAGCATCAACCGCCTTGCAGTAATTACAACATCTACAACGGCATCGGCCAGCGAGGTTGTTATAAACGGACTGGAACCCTACATGAATGTTGTTACCATAGGTGACACAACAACCGGTAAGCCTGTAGGAATGGGAGGATGGGAATATGGCAAGAAATATATGTTTTATCCGGTTACCTTCAGGGTGGTAAACAAAAACAATGAGGGCGACTTCTATGACGGACTACCGCCTGACATCAGGGTTGCCGATGACATAACCCACGACTTCAGTGACAGAGATGAACTATGCCTTAAAGAAGCTATAAGTTATCTTGAAACAGGATTATTGAGAAGAAAAGGCATCCCGCCATTTTACAGCAAGCCTCAGTTCTCAGAAAGGCCATCATGGATGAATAACATTTTCCTTGACCCTGAAAAGGTAAAATAACCGGCTTAATCACCAGCATTGAAGAGAGACAAAAACGAGAGAATCATCCTTGGAATTGATCCGGGGACTACCACAACAGGATATGGCTTAATAAAGGTCGCCGGTGTTAATCCCGTACTTATTACCATAGGGCTGATTGACCTTTCGAAATTCGGTGATCATTACCTGAAGCTCAAGCACATATTCGACCGGGTCTCGGGTATTATCGATGAATACCATCCAGATGAGATGGCTATCGAAGCTCCCTTTTACGGGAAGAATGTGCAGTCGATGCTGAAGCTTGGGCGGGCTCAGGGTGCAGCGATCGCGGCAGCGCTTAACCGCTCGGTGCCTGTCTCAGAGTATGCTCCCAGGAAGATAAAGATGTCGATCACAGGGAGGGGTGCTGCATCGAAGGAACAGGTTGCATCCATGCTGATGAAGATACTGAAGTTCGGGGAGACAGAAATGAAGCTTGATGCAACTGACGGGCTTGCTGCTGCTTTATGTCATTTCTATCAGTCGGGGGCTCTCGTCAGGGAAAAAAGCTACAACAGCTGGAAAGATTTTCTGAATAAAAATCCGCGGAGGATAAAGAAAGTTTAACTGTCTCAGAGGATGGCAACTGCAAGAGCGGCAACGCTCACGGTTCCTCCGGCTTTAAGGATCTCATCTGCACAAGCTTCCATCGTGGAGCCTGTTGTAATGACATCATCCACGAGCAGAATATGGCAGCCTTCAATACTTGCCTGGTCTTCAACCCTGAATATTCCTTCAACATTGGTCCATCTGTTGTATCTTGACTTCCGGGTCTGGGTATCAGAAATGTTCTTCCGTACCAGTGAAGCAGTATTAAGCGGTATCCCGGAAACATCAGAAATCCCGTGTGAGATAATTTCGCTCTGGTTAAAGCCTCTTTTCCTCTTTTTCGCAGGGTGAAGGGGAACAGGGATTATCAGGTCTACTCCTTCAAGAAAGCCTGATGATTTCAGGGAATTTGCATATATCCTTCCAAGTTCAAATCCAATCTCCTGTATTCCTTTGTATTTAAGCTGGTGGATCAGCTTTCTCATCCTGCTGTCCCTGTTGTAGAATGAAAAGGCGGCTGCCCTCTCGATCTGACATCTGCCCCAGAAGAGGCGGGCAACCGGATTGTCAGCCTTCAGGTGAAAATTGGTTCTGGGGATGCTGATATAGCATTCGGTGCAGATCAGCTTCTCGTTTCTGAGCAAATGATTTCCGCAACCAGGACACAATCTTGGAAAAAGAAGACTTATAAAATCATCCCACAGGTCATACAGATAACCCATGCAGCGAGAAAGATTATTTATGTAAAGATATTAAAGAATTACTTTGCTGCTGATTTTTTCAGCAAGGGATTTGAATTCATCCTGGGTCAGACGGAGCTTCGGATTCCGGAAATTGATATCCTCCATTGAATCCATTGGTACAAGATGTATATGGACATGCGGCACTTCAAGACCGATCACCGCCACGCCTATGCGGTTACAGGGAATAACTTCCCTGATAGCTTTTGATACTTGTTTTGAAAAAATAATAAGACCTGCAAGGGTATCGTCGTCGAGATCAAAGATATAATCGGTTTCAGTTTTGGGCACCACCAGGGTATGACCTTCCCTGAGAGGATTGATGTCAAGAAACGCAAAGTATCTTTCATCTTCCGCAATCTTATGGCATGGGATCTCGCCATTAATGATTCGTGTAAAAATTGAGGCCATTGGGGTAATCTAAATTACATTGAAACAGAAATTATCTCAAAAGGAATAATTCCTGAAGGAACTTTTATATCAACAACATCTCCGACTTTTTTCCCTATCAGACCCATGGCGATCGGAGAGTTTATGGCAATTTTTGCAAGTTTCAGATTTGCTTCGCTTTCCGGAACCAGCTGATATTCCATAACACTGTTATTGAGCTTGTTCTTAATTTTTACCTTATTCAGGATCCTTACTGTAGATGTATCTATTTTAGACTCGTCAATAACCCGTGACCGGGATAAAATATCATCAAGTCTTGCAATTTTCATTTCAAGCATTCCCTGGGCTTCCTTTGCAGCTGCATATTCCGAATTCTCTGAAAGGTCACCTTTATCCCTGGCATCAGCTATCTGCTTGGATATCTGAGGCCTTTCCACAAATCTCAGATGATCAAGCTCCTCCTTCAGCTTAATAAGTCCCTCTTCCGTTATGTAAATAACATCTGACATATTTTCTCCCCAATTAAAAAATAAGAAGAATCCCGGGAAATCCCGGAACTCTTCAAAACAAACTTATAAAATCTTTATTTAATTACCAAAAAAAAAAACATAAAAGTGGTATTATACAAGTGTTTATCCGTTCCTGTTCATTTTTTGTATTTCCTGGCAGCAGCCCTCGTATCTTTTTCCACTTTCTTTTTTTTGTTCATGTAGTTTATGTCTGCTTCCTTTCTGTTTTGCTTCATCCTCGTGCGTACCTCGGGAGACTGGATTTCCAGCGCCCTTGACCTGTTCTTTTTTATGTAATCGGCATACTCCTTTTCCTGTCTTTTCTGTGCCTTAGCCTGTTTCTTCTTAGCTCTCACAATGCTTTTTGATTCTTTTACCTTAACTTTCTTATTGTTAAGCGATTTACCAAACAGGTTTTTTTCCGGATTTCTGACATATCTCTTGTTTTCCTGTCCTGATGAGGCAGAAACCGCAAAGGCAAAAACAATAGCGAGTGCAAAAATTCTTTTTCCCGAAAAAATATTCATGTCCTGTTTACTACATTAGGTTGAAAGAATTGCTTTTTAAATATGCCGGTATTAATTTTGTGGCTATACCGGTATGTCGATGAGTACAAATTCAAAAATAGTCTTTTTTTCAGTCATTGTAATAATTTGCATCACGGGTAAATCGTGCAGCCGTGAAGATACTGATGTGATCCCTGATGTATATGTGGATTTCACCATTGATCTGCAGGATCCGGAATTTTCGGGTTTAATGGTTTCTGGGAGTTTTGACACTATAGATGCTAAGACCCGCAACTGGGGGGAACGTGCTGCAGGATTTGAAGGTAATGGCATCATAGTTTACACGGGGCCTGATGGTTTCTTTGCCTACGACAGAACCTGTCCGTTCGATTATGCGGTAAATAATCTGATTGTCAGGGTAGGGGTTGATTTTGCTGAGGCTGCATGTTCTGTATGCGGCACAAGATATGCTCTTGCGGCCTTTGCCGTACCTGTGTCGGGCACAAAGGCATACCCGTTAAAAAACTACAATACAACCCTTGAGGATGAAAGGTATCTGAGGGTATGGAATAAAAAGTGAATTCGCCTCTCCTGACCGTTATTAATACCTGTAATGATCGGGCTTATACGGACCTTCGATCTTAACTCCAATGTAATCAGCCTGTTCACCGGTAAGTTGTGTGAGTTTCACTCCCAGCTGGGCGAGATGCAACCTGGCGACCTCTTCATCAAGATGTTTGGGAAGCCTGTAAACTCCGATCTTGTACTTATTCTTCCAAAGGTCTATCTGCGCAAGGGTCTGGTTACTGAATGAGTTGCTCATGACGAAAGAAGGATGGCCGGTAGCACATCCCAGATTTACAAGCCTTCCTTCAGCGAGAATAAATATCTCATGCCCGTCGGGAAAAGTATATTTGTCAACCTGAGGCTTGATGTTTGTTTTAACAATACCGGGCATCATGTTGAGTTTGTCAACTTCAATCTCATTGTCAAAATGGCCAATGTTACAGACGATAGACTGATCTTTCATCCGCATCATATGCCCGAGCTTTATTACTTCCCTGTTCCCTGTTGCAGTTACGTAAATATTGCCCTCATCAAGGGCATCTTCCACCGTTTTGACTTCAAAACCTTCCATTGCAGCCTGGAGAGCACAGATGGGATCAATTTCTGTCACAATGACCCTTGCCCCATAAGACCGCATTGACTTTGCGCAACCCTTTCCCACATCGCCATAGCCGCATACCACTACTACTTTTCCTGCAATCATAACATCGGTAGCCCTCTTAATCCCGTCGGCCAGCGATTCGCGGCATCCGTACAGATTGTCAAATTTTGATTTTGTTACAGAATCATTGACGTTAATTGCCGGAACCAGCAGTTCGCCGTTCTCCATCATCTGGTAAAGTCTGTGGACTCCTGTCGTCGTTTCCTCTGAAATTCCGGTCAGTTCACTTACTGCCCTGTGCCATTTTCCAGGATCCTGCAGCAGGAGTTTTTTCAGGGTTTCAAATATTATCCCTTCTTCCCTGCTGGTGGGTGTTTTATCAAGGATTCCAGGATCATTTTCCGCCTTATAACCAAGGTGTACAAGCAGTGATGCGTCGCCCCCGTCATCAACTATCAGATGAGGGCCCTTTCCATCGGGAAAAGTAAGTGCCTGAGCAGTGCACCACCAGTATTCTTCAAGTGATTCTCCCTTCCATGCGAACACAGGGATACCTTCAGCAGCAATTGCAGCTGCAGCATGATCCTGGGTAGAGAAAATGTTGCAGCTTGCCCACCGTACATCAGCTCCCAGCTCAATAAGTGTTTCAATCAGTACTGCAGTCTGAATTGTCATGTGAAGCGATCCTGTTATCCTTGCGCCTTTCAACGGCTTCACTGAAGAAAATTTCCTCCTTATGGCCAGAAGTCCGGGCATCTCTTTTTCTGCTATTTCAATTTCTTTTCTGCCAAAATCTGCAAGAGCAATATCTTTAACCTTATATTGTACAGTCTCTACCATTGTATTCATGATATCTCAAATTAATTTTAATAGTATGATGGAACTTCCATGTAGATGATTATTATACCATTGTGTTTGTGTATGCAAATACATGGAGGTTTCATATTATTCATCTTCAAAATCTTCCGGTTTGCAAAGTTAATAATAATTCAAACATTCAGGTTGCCGACAGAATGTGTAAAGACATCTGTCTGTCGATTTTCATCTGCTCTGCAAGTTCAGCGATGGTGTCGAACCGTTTCTCGTCGCGGAGCCGTTCAATAAAGAAGACCCTGATCTCCCGGCCATATATATCTCCTTCAAAATTGAAAATATTAACCTCAATTGATCTGACATGAGGAATCATATTAACTGTCGGATTCAGGCCTATGCTCAACATTCCCATAAACAACTTATCTTCAAGAGCGACTCTTACTGCATAGACTCCGTTGCCCGGTATAAGCTTGTAAGAGTCGGCAGGTTTTATATTAGCAGTGGGAAAGCCAATATCACGTCCAAGTCTCTTTCCCCTGACAATTGTCCCTGCTAGTGAATAGTCATACCCAAGCATTTTGGCTGCAACACCCGGGTTTCCGCCCAGAAGCGTTTCCCTGATCACCGTTGAGCTTATTATCCCGTTTTCAGATACGATCTGGGTTATCTGTTCAACCCTGAATCCAAATTTTTCAGCGCACTCACTTACGGAGTTGAAATTGCCCTCCCTGCTTTTTCCAAAGTGGTGGTCATAACCGATTATAAGATGCTTTGTTCCTATCTTCTTCACAAGAACCTTTTCTACAAAGTCGCATGCCTCCATACCGGCTAGTGCCCTGTTGAACTTAAGGATAACAAGATGATCTGCTCCGGTTTCGGCAAGAAGCCTTTCTTTCTCATCCGGGGTACTGAGGAAGGAGATTCCTCTTTTATTTTCTGCCAGTATCAGGCGGGGATGTGTATTAAAAGTAATCACAACGGATTCTCCGTTTCTTTCCCGGGCGGAGCGGACAAGATAATCAAGCAAAGCCCTGTGGCCTTTATGAACTCCGTCAAATATCCCGAGGGTAACAACAGGATTATTGAGATTCAGTTTTTCCGGTCCTGAATGAACTTTCATAAAAACAGTTGTTAGCGGATGCAAAATTAGTAAAGGGAGGGAAAGTAAAATGCATTAATGATTTTGTTTTTGTAATTTTATGAAAAGATATCCAACATTTTAACTCTTATGAATCCTGCCAAGTATTACTTATCTGATCCATGGCTTGAGCCATTTACAGACATTATAGAAAGCCGCATAAGCAAATCCCTTGAAAAAGAGATGCATCTGGCTGCAAATGGCACATTGAAACAATTTGCCATGGGTCATTATTATTACGGGCTTCATCCCGGTGAGACCGGATGGATTTTCAGGGAATGGGCTCCGAATGCGAAGAGTATCTTTCTGATAGGCACATTCAGCAAATGGAAGGAGAAGCAGGAATTCAGAATGTCGAAGTTAAACTCCTATGGAGACTGGGAAATAAAGCTCCCTCACGGTTCGATCAGTCACGGAGATCTGTTCAAACTGTCGGTGCATTGGGAAGGAGGCAAGGGAGAGAGGATTCCTTCCTATGCGACCAGGGTTGTTCAGGATGAAAGGACAAAAATCTTCTCCTGCCAGGTATGGAAGCCCGAATCGGAATATATATGGGAGAATGAAAATTTCACACCCCCGTCCACAGCACCTGTCATTTATGAAGCACATATAGGGATGGCAACAGCTGAGGAGAGGCTTGGCACGTACAGGGAATTCGCAGAAAATGTACTCCCGGTAATAATTAAATCGGGGTACAATACTATCCAGCTAATGGCCATCCAGGAACACCCTTTTTACGGATCCTTCGGTTATCACGTTGCGAACTTTTTTGCAGCTTCTTCCAGGTTCGGGACTCCTGAAGATCTTAAGTTACTGGTTGACAAGGCTCATCAGTCGGGAATAAGGGTAATAATGGATCTGGTACATTCCCATTCAGTAAAAAATATAAATGAAGGACTCGGCATGTTTGACGGATCTCCCGGCCAGTACTTTCATACTGACCACAGGAGAAACCATGTTGCATGGGATTCATTGTGTTTTGATTACGGGAAGGACAATGTGCTTCATTTTCTGCTTTCAAACTGCAGGTACTGGCTTGAGGAATTCAAATTTGATGGTTTCAGGTTTGACGGCATAACAAGCATGATATACTACAATCACGGGCTTGAAAAGAATTTCACGTCATACAATGATTATTTTGACGGAGGGCAGGATGAGGATGCACTTGTCTACCTTTATCTTGCAAACAGGATGATACATGACTACAAACCCGGTGCTGTTACAATTGCAGAGGAAATGAGCGGCATGCCGGGCATGGCCTGTGATACGGCCAGGAGGGGATTTGGCTTTGACTACAGGCTTTCTATGGGTGTGCCTGACCTATGGATAAAGCTGGTAAAGGATACTCCGGACCAAAACTGGGACATGGGGATGCTGGGGCATGAGCTTACCCAGCGAAGGCCTGAGGAAAAGATAATTTCTTACTGTGAATCGCACGACCAGGCTCTTGTGGGTGATAAAACATTAATATTCAGAATGATTGACGCCGAAATGTACACAGGTATGGCCAAATCATACCATAGCTTTACTGTTGACAGAGGCATAGCTCTTCACAAAATGATCAGGCTGATAACATTCTGTACGGCGGGCGGAGGATATCTTAATTTCATGGGCAATGAGTTTGGTCATCCGGAATGGATAGATTTTCCCAGGGAGGGTAACAACTGGAGTTATAAATATGCGAGGCGTCAGTGGCCTCTGGCATTTAACAGCGATCTGAAATATTCCTTCCTGCTGAAATTCGACAATGCCATGTTATCGCTGCATAAAGAATTCAATATTCTGGATGAAATGATCGTGCACAGGTTATATGAAAATAATAATGATAAGGTAATAGCTATTTCAAGAGGTGAATTTCTGATAGTATTTAACTTTCATCCTGTCAGTTCATTTACTGATTACGGGATACCGGTGAAGGGAAAATTCAGGATTGTACTCGACACTGATGATCCTGAATTCGGAGGTTTTGACCGTATTGACAGAATTTCATTTTATACCTCAACCAGAAAATCAGAAAGGCTGACACTTGATCAGCCTTTCTATCTGTATCTGTATTTACCCTCCCGCACCGCTTTGGTCCTAAAAAAGGAAGCTGTAAGGAGGGCTACCGATATTTAGTCAATCCATCTGAGAAGGTAAAAATCCTGTTTGTGCGGAAGGTCCTTATGTCGCGGATAAATCCTTATCCCGTAGAAGAAGGTCCCTGCCTTTTCGGGCACAAGGTTGGCACGGTAGAGGCATTTCCCGTTTTTACTGCTTACAAGCTTGAACTCCTGGCTGTCAACAAATTCATATTCACCCTCTTTATTCAGTAATGTAAAAACGAACTCAACTCCGACATGTTCATTCGGGATATTTTTTATATCGAGAATAATTTCGGCCCGGTAGTCGTGACCTGAGTGGTAAACGTTCCCTTCGGGTCTTTCAAAATGATAATTGACCACTTCGATATCATCCCATACATCCCGCATCGTTTTTTTCCAGGCGGATATTTCCTTGGCCTTTTCAAAATTGTTTGCTGTCAGATATTTATTCCTTGACCAAAGCCGGGAGTAATACTTTTCATGATAATCATCGAGCATCCGTTTCATCGTGAATTCGGGTGCAATCTTTACCATTGTGTTCTTGATGTGGCTTATCCATTCGACGGGTACTCCCTGATCATTGAATGAGTAGTATGCGGGGATAATTTCATATTCAAGCATATTATATATTGTCTCTGCATCGATATCATCCTGAAGGTCCTGGTTTGCAAATGTTTTCTTTTTAGGCAATGCCCATCCGGCAAACGCATGATACCCTTCGACCCACCATCCGTCGAGGACACTGAAATGGAGCGTTCCGTTCATCACGGCTTTTTCGCCGCTTGTGCCGGAAGCTTCGAGCGGCCTGGTGGGAGTATTCAGCCAGATATCCACTCCCCTGACAAGGTTCTTGGCCAGTTCTATATCATAGTTTTCAAGGAAGACCACCTTTCCTGCGAACTGAGGCATCTGCGATATTTCGAAAACCCTTCTTATGAGGTCCTGCCCTCCACCGTCGTGAGGATGGGCTTTGCCGGCATAAATAAACTGGACCGGTTTATCAGGATTATTCACTATCCTTGTAAGCCTGTCGAGGTCTCTGAAAAGCAGGTGAGCCCTTTTGTAGGTGGCAAACCTGCGCGCGAATCCTATTGTAAGAGCTTTCTCGTCAAGATGAGTGCTGATATTGAGCAATGTCCTGGGACTGACATGCTTATCCATCATCTCGGTCTGAAGCCTTTTCCGGATATTTATGAAGAGTTTTTTCTTGAGAGCGGTCTTGATTTCATATACTCTTCTGTCCTCGATGTTGTAAAGTTTCTCCCACTGGCTCCTGTCGGCCTGATCAAAATTAATCCTTCCTGTCAGTTCCTTGTATATCCCCTGCCATTCGGGAGCCACCCATGTCGGATGATGAACACCATTTGTCACATAACCTATAAATAGTTCTTCCTTAAGGTATCCGGGCCAAAGCTTGTTGAACAATCCCTGGGTAACCTGTCCGTGCAGTTTGCTGACTCCGTTCAATTCCTGCGACATATGGGTAGCCAGATAGCTCATGTTGAATTTTCTGTCGGCTTCCCCTTCGCATCGTCCGAGTGCCATCAGTTCATCCCATGAAATTGAAAACCGGGCATGATAATGGGATATATATTTTCTGAGCATGTCTTCCTCGAAAGCATCGTGACCTGCAGGCACCGGGGTATGAGTTGTAAAAAGGGTTGAGGATCTTATTGCCTCCGATGCCTGGCTGAAAGTCAGGTGGTTCTCCGAGATCATCGTCCTCATTCTTTCAAGGCTTATGAAAGCTGAATGACCCTCATTGCTGTGGTAAAGATCGGGTTTGAGTCCGATTGCGGTCAGAGCCCTGATGCCGCCAATACCCAGAAGCAGTTCCTGCTTCAGTCTGTTCTCATGATCCCCGCCATACAGATAATGAGTTATGGAACGGTCCTCCGGAATATTTTCTTCAAAATCGGTATCAAGCAGAAGCAGCCTGACTTTACCTACACTGGCTTCCCATACCCTTATGTTCACTGTTCTTCCGGGCCATACGATGCTGACTGTAAGATTCTTGCCCTCGGAGTCCTTTATCGGCAGGATTGGAAGACGTGAAAATTCTTCTGCCTCGTAAATTGTGAGTTGCTCACCTTTTGGACCGAGTTTCTGTTTAAAATAGCCGAATCTATAGAGTATCCCTACTCCTATGATATTAAAATTGGAATCACTTGCCTCTTTAAGGTAATCTCCGGCCAGGATTCCAAGGCCTCCCGAATAGGTTTTAAGGCATGGATGGATTCCGAATTCCATACTGAAATAGGCTACTGACGGTTTTTTGGGGTCTGCAGGCCTTTCCATGTAGCTGGTGAATTCCTTGCTAACCCGGTCAAGGTCTGAAATAAACTCCTCATCATCCTCCAGTACCAGCAGCCGTTTATAGTCGATCTTCTCAAGAAGAAGTTTCGGATTATGTGCCACCTCTTCCCACAGTGAAGGGTCCATTCTGCGGAAAAGCGACTCGGCATCCGTATTCCATGACCACCAAAGGTTTCCTGCAAGGGTTTTCAGGAACATCAGCTTGTCGGGTACATCACTCTGTACGTATATATCCTTCCATACGGGTATCTGATGAGGCTTCCTGACCTGCAGCCCCGGGGTTTCAATGTATTGTGCAAACTCCCTTGGCTCTTCCCTGCGTTCCCTGCTGTGGGTAAGGGCAATCTCATATGCATTGAAGTAAAATTTTACAAGATTGTCCCACATAGCAATACGCGAGATCTCATGTGCTTTTTGCCTGGCTTTTTCAATCTCCTGATCGGGGAGGTTGATAAATTTCTTTGTAAAGTCCTTTATCCAGGTCACGACCTCGGCTTCATTATCATCAGTTCTTTCGATCACAGCCATTCCGTTTCCGGGTTCCCTGAAATATTCCTTTACCCACAGTCCGAAACCTGAAAGGGATGTGGTAACAGTCGGAATGGAGAACATCAGGCTTTCAAGCGGAGTATATCCCCATGGTTCATAATACGAAGGGAATATTGTCAGATCGAAACCAATAAGGAGATCATAATATGACATATTGAATATGCCGTCATTTCCATTGAGGTATGACGGTACAAATATGATCTTGACACGGGATTCACTGCTGTTTGTAAGGTTGTTATGGCTTATACTGTTCAGCACAGGGTCAGATGACGGGTAATGAAGGCAGTGGGTAAGGTATTTCTCGTCGCCCCCTACTTTTGTGTTATTATTTAGTGCATCAATAAGATCCTGCCTGGGGCCCTTGTGATAAGCGGGGATAAGGATGAATGCAATGCACTCCTTTGAAAGGCTGTCCTTTTTATTCAGCTCAGCCAGGGAGTCAATGAAGATATCAACACCCTTGTTCCTGTATTCATATCTGCCGCTGTTGGCGATATAAACACAATTATCCGAAACCGGATATCCGAGAACTGCCTCGGTAACTTTCTTAAGCTTATTTCTGGCCTCTGTCCTTTTATCGGCGAAAGTCTCCCTTGAAGGAACAAATGAATCCTCAAAGCCGTTGGGCGTGACGATATCAACTTCCTTGCCCAGGAAAAAAGCACACTCCCTTGATGTAATTTCGCTAACGGTAGTAAAAACATCGGCCACGGAGGCTGTAAGTTTCTCAAGCGACTGTTTTGCAACAACATTGAATTCGCGTGATACCTGAACAGGATTGAACTCCTTCATTTTACCATATAATGGCCTGTTATTTCCTGCTAAGCATCTTCCGAGAACTGTGGCATGAGTTGTAAAAACAGTTGCTATCCAGGGAGCATATTTTTCGAGGTACAGTATTCCTGTTCCTGTCATCCATTCATGAAACTGAGCAATAATATTAGGCTTGTCGCGATAAAATGAGGTAAAGCTTTCTATGATTTTTCCAACGGCATAACCGAAAAGGGCCGGTTCAACATAATCCCATTGCCCGGTGATACTGTCAAGCTTATATGTTTCCCAGAATTGGGCAAATATTTCATTCTGCTGGCCAAAGAAAGGGGTAAAATCAACAAGGAACACGATCGGTGTACCTGCAATATTCCATCTTCCGGTCCTGACTCCCAGTCCTTCGCTTGCGGCAAGTGCCTTCCATTCAGTAAACAGGGTATCGTCGGGAATAAACTCAGGATTGGTGACCTCTTCCCTCCAGACATCAGGTCCTATCAGTATATAATTATCACCCAGCTCATTAACAAAATTCAGTGCTTTTGTTGATATTACAGTATGAATACCTCCAACTTTATTACAAACTTCCCAACTGGTCTCAAAAACTAGATCAACATTCATTATTATTTATATTTGTTCAGATT
>CAZTDW010000008.1:33623-48426 GCA_964611835.1 uncultured Rikenellaceae bacterium
TAACAGGGCAAGGACTTTTATTGTTTACCCGATCCCGTGCAATATTCTATTTAAGTGTTTTAGGCTTTCTGCCCCTTTTTTTCGGCGATGCTCCGTTTGAAATGGAAACATTAATCTTTTCAGTAAGGTTTTTTTTGAGGCTTTTCATCATTCTGCTTTTCTTAAGTGTCTCAATTTCTGTCATCTGCTGGTCAATTAACTGTTCCTTTTCCCTGAGCAGATCATTAAGTTTTGATATTTCGTTTTGCACGGCAATATCGGGAATACATCTGTTCAAACGTAATTCAAAGTCGCTTAGTACATTCATGTAGTTCATAAATGCATCATAGGGTGTATCGTATGGATTAAAATATGCATGAACGACTCCGTCGGAAAAGAATTTTGTGGCCATATAGTAGAAATGATCACTTGCCTGCAGGTAAACCCAGTCTTTACTGATCTGCTTGTCGTTGCACCTGTTCACTTTATCTGCCAGATTATAAAGTTTATCCAGGGCAGCTACCTGAAGTTCGTTCCCGTGCCATGCTGTGATATCTCTCTCTTCATCCGCCCATGATATAGGAGATTGGACGCTTATAGCCGAGACTGGCTGCAGAAGCTCTGAAACCTCTGTTGGAGTCACAAATTTGTAGGGAGTCTTCTTCAGGACGGCTCCGGGCATATGATACAGAAAATCAAATATTCCTGTGTCTTTCTTGTTATGTTCCCCGAAAGTCTCATAATCGATGAAAACATTAAGAATTTCGCTTTTTGGTGCCAGCTTGTTAAGCCATAAGGCATATTTATCAGCTGTCAGGGGCCATTCATTCCAGCTTTTATTGGAAAATCTGAAGGCAATATCATCACTCAGGACAAAGTTACGAAGCAACACTTTAAGCCTCGGGTTTATTGCATTGCAATATAGAAAATTCGGGCTTTTCCATCCAAGGACGTGCTTTGCCCCTTCTGTCAGGACTGATTTGAATCCCATATCTGCGACCCACGATCCTATCTGATCGGAATATATCAATTCTGTATTTCTGAATGAAGTTGCATCAACTCCGAGAAATTCCTTTATCATTGATCTATGGACATTGACCTGCCTTTCAAATTCACTTCTGGATTTGAGTGATGCCAGGGAATGAGACTCGGTCTCAGCCAGGAATTCAACCATCCCTGTTTCAGCAAGTTTCCTGAATGATTCGAGCACTTCCGGGGCATAAAGGCGGAACTGGTTTATTACCAGTCCGGTAAGCGAGAAGGACACCTTGAACTTCCCCTTGTTTTTTAAAATCAGATCCAGAATTACTTCATTAGCAGGCAGATAACAATTCTCCGCCACTTTTCTCATGATTGATTCATTGGAGAAATCATCATAATAATAATGGTCGTGACCAAGGTCAAAAAATCTGTATCTCTTAAGCCGGAAAGGCTGATGAACCTGAAAATAAAAGCATATTGCCTTTTTAGTTACTGCACTCATATTTTGTTCTTATTTTGCCAAATGACTCTGTGATAAATATCTCTGACGTGTCTTGCTGAATTGTCCCATTTAAGCCTTACAACCTCCTCCTTGCCGTTTTTGATGAACATTTTTGCCAGTGCCGGGTATGTCAGTATCCCGTATATTGCATCAGCCATAGCATCTATGTCCCAGAAGTCGGTCTTGACAGCATGTGTAAGTATTTCAGATACACCCGATTGCTTGCTTATTATTACCGGAACATTTGATTGCATTGCTTCAAGGGGAGATATACCGAACGGTTCAGATACTGAAGGCATAATATACACATCGCTCAGGTGCAGCATGGTAAATACATCCTTCCCCTTAAGAAATCCGGTAAAATGGAATCTGTCGGTTATTTTCAGGGCGGCTGCACGCCGCATCATTCTTTCCATCATATCGCCCGAACCTGCCATAACGAATCTGACGTTCGGAAGGACTTTCAGCAGCTTGTTTGCCGCTTCGATGAAATATTCGGGGCCCTTCTGCATGGTGATCCTCCCAAGAAATGTAACCACCTTATCTTCAAATCCTTTCCCAACGACCTCATCCTGCGACATTTTAACAGGCTCCACGGCATTGTATACTGTTTCCACCTTATCGGGATGAATATGGTATTTATTGATAACAATGTCGCGGGTAAGATTACTGACGGTGATAATTTTTGATGCGGCATCCATTCCCTCCTTTTCAATCCTGTAAACTTCAGGATTGACATTTCCTCCGCTTCTGTCGAAATCGGTAGCATGAACATGAATAACCAGCGGTTTGCCGGAGACTTCCATAGCTGCTATACCGGCAGGATAAGCAAGCCAGTCGTGGGCATGAATAATGTCAAAATCGTTTTCCTGGGCAATCACTGACGCAACTACAGCGTACTTATGAATTTCCTCCATCAGGGAGACGTCATAACGCCCTGAGAAATCCACAGTCCCTTTGTCATTTGTTTGAATTACAAAACTTGATTCCTCGACTTCCGAGCTGATTTTTTTCCAGAATTCGTCAGGATCTGTATATGGTATAATCCGCGACGAAACTTCAATCTTTTCGACGGCCCGTTTTGATCCTTTGTAATGAATTTGCTTGAATGCCACAGGAACCTTGTTGGCACCAATAAGCCTTACTTTCGTTTTTGCCTCGTCTCCCCATGCTTTTGGCACAACAAATATCACCTCAAGGTCTTCCAGTACCGACATACCTTTTGTCAGGCCATAACTGGCTGTGCCCAACCCGCCTGAGATATGGGGGGGGAATTCCCATCCGAACATTAAAACGCGCATATCTTTCCTGAATTATAAGTTTGCATACTCGTTTTCAAGCAGATCCATTATCCTAAGCACCTCGCCGACGCTCCAGGCCTGCGAAATGGCACCGTTGGGTGCATGAGGCGGATCACCATCATATATTTCAGAAATTGTACTTACTCCATGCTCGCTCATCACCTCTTCCAGTCCGTAAATAAGACGTTTTATTTTCTGATATCCCTGCCTGCCATACACCTTAAGCCATCCTTCGCAGAAAGGTCCCAGAAGCCAGGGCCAGACGGTGCCGTTATGGTAGGCAGTATCGCGCTGTTCCTGTGTGCCTGAATAAGTTCCATGGTATTTTGGGTTTCCCGGGGAAAGTGTTCTCAGTCCTCGTGGCGTAACAAGCTCCTTATCGGCAATATCCAGTATTCTTTTCATTTCATCCTTCGACAGCATGGAATAGGGTAATGAAACAGCGATTACCATATTTGGCCTGACGAAATAGTTCTTTTCTTCCTCTTCATTGACATAATCGGCCATATAGCCCCTTTCATGATCACAGAATAGTTCATGGAACGATTTATTAATAAGTTCCGGCATTTTTTCATACTCTTTTACGAACTTCCTGTCCTTGGCTTCTCTTGCCATATCGAGGGTAAAACAGACCGCATTGTACCATAATGCATTGATCTCGCAGGCATATCCCTTGCGCTGAGTAACCGGCACACCATTGACAACGGCATCCATCCATGTAAGTGATTTGCCAGGTGCATCAGCATATATCAATCCATTGTCTTTCATACAGATATTATACTCCGTACCATGGCTGTATGCATAAATCACATCCTTCAGGGCATTTCCATACCTTATCCATGCATCTTTGCCGCCATTCATCTGGTATTGCTGGACAGCCCAGAAAAACCACAGCGGCGCATCGACCGAATTAAATGCAGGATTTCCAACGCTTCCCATATTCGGGAACAGTCCGTCTTTCATTCTTCCAACCTGAGTATCGAGCACTTCCCTGAATAGTTCAAGCTTGTTGTTTCTTGCCAGAGCCAGCCCGGGAAGAGCAATGAATGTATCCCTGCCCCAGGAACCAAACCATGGGAAACCGGCAATTATCAATGTCTGTCCGTTCCGTTTTTCAATGAACTGCTGGGCTGCGGTTTCAAGACAATGTCTGAAACTGTTCCTTGGAGTCTTGCCCGAAACAGTTTTTGTGAACTTGGCTTTTAAGCCGGATGGTTTCTCTTCCCTGGTTGAAGCGGAAAACACAATCACATCACCTTCACTGGCATCGAATTCAAAAAAACCAGGAGTAAAAAGATCTTCGGAATAATCGTAGCCCCGTTTTTGTTCTTCAGGATATTCAACTCCCAGATACCAGTCGGGAACCGGGATGAATTCAACTTTTGTTGAAAATTGCATGTTCAGTTCCGGAAAGCCTTCATACATTTTTGATTTTATCCCATTCTCGATAAAATCTACTTTTGTGTTGGCAGCCATGTTGGCATGGGTCAGCTCATGAATACTCCTGAAAGCCAGGAATGGACGGATCTGCAGCTTCATGGGATCCGATGCCTCAAGTATTGTGATCCGCAGCAGATATTGTTCCTCGTAATGAACGAGCAACCTCTCCTGTTTTATTTTTACGCTGCCCACCCTGTATATCCTGGATGGGAGTGTTTCCATTTCAAGAGCCTCTATGTATTTGTGCCCTTTCGGACTGAAATAGTCTCCCGTGTATTTCCTTATTCCGGTATTGAAACTCTTGTCGTTATACACAACTGTTACATCAAGAGACGAAAGAAGAACATGCCTTTCACCTCCGAAAGCATCAACGGGGCAAACCAGCAGACCATGATATTTTCTTGTATTACAACCAACTATTGTAGTGGAAGCATAAGATCCTGCCCTGTTCGATCTGATCACTTCCCTTGAAAGGGAGAATTCAAGATTAACGACCTGTTCTTTTTCAAACTTAATGTAACTCATAAACTTATCTTTTTATTCAGGTATTAAAAAGTCTTTTAAGATACTCTTTTTATTTCAATTTGCAAAGCAACACTTACGATCAAAAGTCACTGCTGATTATTTTTAGCGTCATCTGCCAGCCTTCTCTAATATATCATATCCGGAAGCGGACAGATAAAAAAAAGAATAACTTTGCATTTCATTTGCTGGTCTTAATAATTAAACAATATTTCAATGGGCCGAAAGTTTGCAATTATTGCTCTGGTGGTATTATCGTTGGGATCCTGCAGGAACAAAACCGTGGAGATTTCCGGCAAGATTGAAAATCCTTCCCCCGATGAATATATATTCCTCGATGAGTTAAAATCAAATGACCTTCTTACTGTAGATTCCATGATGATTTCCGGTGATGGGGCTTTTAAATTCAAAAGGGTTGTAAAATATCCTTCTTTTTACCTGCTCAAAATTAATCAAAATAACTTTCTGACAATGCTTTTGGAGCCGGGTGAAAGAATAAAAATACATGCGAATCGCGATTCATTGAATTTTCCTGCTGAAATCACTGGTTCTGAAGGCACTGAGCTTTTGGTTAACTACAACAGGGAACTGGCCAAGGCCATTGGCAGGTTAAGCAGTCTGAGCGATATTTATGACAGGAACTTAGGCAACCCTGATCTGCCGTCAGTAATTGATTCTCTTGACGGACTGGCACAGTCATATTTAACTGAAATAAACAGTTTCACAAAGAAGTTCATAGACCGGAACATTACTTCCCTGGCCAGCCTGATGGCTCTTTATCAACAGGTTGCGCCAAATGTATATGTTCTTGACCCTTCCAGGGATCTTGAATACTTCAAAAAAGTTGACTCTTCTTTATATTCCCTGTATCCCGAATATGACCAGGTTATGATTCTTCATGATCAGGTAGCCCAGCTGGCTGCCATGAATGAGGAGCGCGGTCCTGTTTCTGATAATCCTGATGAAAGGATGATTGCGCCAGAGATCTCGCTCCCTTCACCCGAAGGAGACACAATAAAGCTCTCCTCAACGAGGGGCTCTGTAGTCCTTCTCGATTTCTGGGCTTCATGGTGTCCTCCATGCAGGGAAGAAAATCCAAATCTTGTTTATGTGTACAAGCTTTATCGCGGCAAAGGATTCCAGATCTACCAGGTATCACTCGACAAGTCAAAAGATGCCTGGATAAAGGGGATACAGGAAGATCAGCTGGATAAATGGATTCACGTAAGTGATGTCAAATACTGGAATTCCGTCGTCGTGCCCCTTTATAACATTGAATCGATTCCTTTTAACTATCTTCTCGACAGGGACGGTCGGATAATCGCTTCAAATCTGAGGGGTGATGCGCTGCAAAACAAGCTCGCCGAACTGTTTAAATAATTTCCGGATCAATATGCAAAAAATCAGCAAACTTCCAATAATGATGAAGAGAACTTTAACCCTTCTTTTTATGATCCTTTTTATTACGGGATGCAGCAAGAAGGACATGTTCACCATAAATGGAACACTAAAGGAAAAAACAAAAAAAGTGATTTATCTTAACAAGCTGAATATAAACACCCTTGTATTGATAGATTCATCAAAAGTCAGCAAGAGCGGCAGGTTTCATTTCAAGGTCAGGTCAAAAGATCCTGATTTCTACCATATAGGGTATTCTGACAATGAATTTGTAACGATTCTGGCAGAGCCCGGAGAAAAAATCAGAATCGATTTCAGCGGAAAGAGCCTTCTTGACGGTTATTCCGTTACAGGTTCAAAGGGTTCTGAACAGGTACGTATGCTTGAACAGAGGCTTGCAGAAACAAAAACCAGGCTCGATTCCCTGAGAAATGAGTATGAAAAAGCATCGGACAAACCCGGATTTGAAGAAAAGGAGGCGGTTCTAAATACAAGATATGTCGATCTTGTAAAGGATCTGCGCAAAAAAAATATTGAATTCATAATTGAAAATCTCAGGTCAATGGCTTCAATAATGGCCCTGTATCAAAAGATTGATGATGACACATACGTTCTTTATGACCAGCGCGACCTTCAGTACATGAAACTGGTTTCCGATTCACTCACCTCCGCCTATCCTAATTCCGCAAATGTTAAAGCCCTGACAGAAGATTTTAAGAATGAGCTGAACAGGATGTATGCAAGGCAGATCCAGAATATAGCAAATACAAGGTCTGAAGTGAAGCTTGATCCGAACCTGGAAGATGTTAATGGAAGAAGGATCGCACTATCATCACTGAAAGGGAAGATTGTACTTCTGACCTTCTGGTCGGCACAATCGAAAGAATGCATTGCAGACAACCTTCAGCTGAAGCAGCTGTATGCCAGATACAGGAACAGGGGATTTGAGATTTATCAGATCAATCTGGATGAAAACCAGGAGATGTGGAAGAACGGCGTGAGGTTTGATGACCTTCCTTGGATAAGTACCAGAGAAGATGATCCCGGAAATCCGGTAAATGCAAGGCTCTTCAATGTTCAGACGTTACCTGCAAATTACCTTTTCGACAGGAGCGGTGAAATTGCAGGTTCCAATCTTTTCGGAAGACAGCTGCAGATCAGGCTTGACCAGCTATTAAACAACTGATTTCCATGGTCAGGGAAAACGGCAAAATATTTTTCGCTTCTGATTTTCACCTTGGGCTAAGGGCCGGTAAAGATCCGCGTGAGAGGGAAAAAAAGATAGTGGAATGGTTGTTGAAAATTGCACCTGAAGCAAAAGAGATATATCTTCTCGGTGATATTTTTGATTTTTGGTGGGAATACAAGCTGGTTGTACCTAAGGGATTTACCAGGTTCCTGGGAACAATATCGGCACTTACCGATTCCGGAATTCCTGTTCATTTTTTTACGGGCAACCACGATATGTGGATCAGGGATTATCTGTCGGCTGAATGCGGCTTAATATGCCATACCGAGCCTTATTCGAAGACTTTCGGCGACCGCAGGTTTTACCTTGCTCACGGGGAAGGGCTTGGGGCAGTTAATTTCGGTTATAAAATACTCCTGGCGATATTCCGCAATAAACCGTTGAGGATTCTGTATTCGTCTCTTCACCCGTGGGTCGGAGTTGCCATTGGACATAAATGGTCGCTCAACTCCAGGCTTGGGAAGGGTATTACCCTTGATTTCATGGGAGAGGAAAAGGAAGATCTAATCCGGCACTCCAAAGTCATGCTTGATAAGGAGAATTTTGATTACTTCATTTATGGCCACAGGCATATCTCCATGATTTACAAGCTCCCGAACGGTTCTCAGGTGGTTTTTCTGGGTGACTGGGTAAAAAACGGCAGTTATGCGGAATGGGACGGAGAAAATCTTACTCTGATTGATTATCACTGATGATTATCAATCTTAATCTTTACGGTAAGAAAATAATAGGAAAACATTTCATTGACCGTTTCAAAACTGTATAACAGCTTGGAGCCCGACTTCCTTGCGATATCTATGAGCCCCATATTGCCTGTGCTGTCAGAATCCATCGTCTGGGCAGACAGGGATTCCGAAAACATTTCCTTAAGATTGATACTATTCCGGTTTATTGAATCAAGTTTTACTTTCAGTCCTTCTACTGCTGAGTTCACAATTAGATTGCCTGTTGAAAGAATAAACCTCCGGCCGTCAAGTCCGATCATGGCGATGGGCAGGCCATGTTTTTCCTCCGAATCGCGACCGGGATTATATTTCGAAAGATTTTCAAGGATCTCAACCTGAATATTGAAAATTCTTTTTCGGATCCTGAGTTCCAGGTCATTTTCCGAAAGCCTTGTTTCCGTAATCGAAAGTACTTCTTCACCCACTTCAGGAGAAAAATGTCCTGACCAGATCATGTAAATCTTGTTCCTGGCCATCATCTGTTCGATTTCAGACACCGAACTTCTTTTAAATACATTTATTCTTCCGCCTGGGTTTAATCCCAATCCTGATTCATTGACAGTTTTGTTAAGAAGGAAATACGTGTGTTTGTCGTCAAAAGGGATAAAATCATAGTCGAGCCTGTTTCCGGTTTTGATTGCCATTTCAAGCAGCCCCAGGCCTGCTCCTCCTTTTATGCTCAGCTCAGATTTATTCAATATTTCAAGGTATTGGGCCTTTATTTCCTTGTCATCTGACCCATTAATCTGAACCAGCCTGCTTTCCAGATCTTTTACATGACCGGCTTCAACAATGTTACCGGTGGTAATTGAATAACCTTCCCCGGTTTTTGCGTAGGTTACCAGCGACATGTCTGCATGGTCGCGATCTCCATGTTTTATAATATTCTGAATACTTTCAAGGACAAACATAAAAAGTCTCTTCCGCCCCGCCAGGCCATACGAATCTGATTTCATTTCATTTTCAATAAGGGTGATAAGAGGCAATGAGTTCCTTTCGGAGATTTCGCCCCTGTAAACGAACATAAGACGTTCGTTCATCATTCTCTTATGAATTGAATGAATTAGATCCATGAAAACTATTATGATTAAGTATTAACTAAAACCTCAATAAAATATGACTATTGAGAAGATAACGGTAAAATCCTGATTAAAGTACAGTGATTTTTTCTGTCACCTGGAATTCATTACCTGACAGACAAATAATATTGAATTAAATTTGAATATTATGTAGGGAATGACAGGATGTTCAGCCTGCCCATCCTTCCCTGTCGAGGTTGCGATAATTTATTGCCTCGGAAATATGTAAAACGCTTATATTCTCTGACTCATCAAGATCTGCAATTGTTCTTGCCACTTTGAGGATCCTGTCGTAAGCTCTTGCTGAAAGGCCCCGCAATTCCATGGCAGTCCGGAGCAATCTGCCTCCCGCTTCATCAAGCTGGCAATATTTTCTCTGCAGTGATGATGACATCTGGGCATTGGAATACACACCTTTTACCGACTCAAACCGTCTGACCTGGATCATCCTGGCTTTCACCACCCTTTCCCTTATTGTCTCTGATTTTTCAACTTTGCCCGGATCTGATAGTTTTTCAAACTTAACCGGGGTGACTTCAATATGAATATCTATTCTGTCGAGCAGCGGGCCGGAGATCCTGTTAAGGTATTTCTGAACCATTCCCTGCGAGCACATGCATTCTTTCTCAGGATGGTTATGGAATCCGCACGGGCAGGGATTCATGGAAGCCACGAGCATAAAACTTGCAGGATAGTCGACAGTCGATTTTGCCCTTGATATAGTAATGACCCTATCTTCTAGCGGTTGTCTCATTACTTCAAGCACAGTGCGTTTGAATTCCGGCAGCTCATCGAGAAAAAGAACCCCGTTATGGCTGAGTGAAATTTCCCCTGGCTGAGGATATGTACCCCCGCCAACCAGAGCGACATCTGATATTGTATGATGTGGCGACCTGAAAGGTCTTCTGGTCATCAGCGCATTGTGATCATCGGTCTTGCCGGCCACCGAATGGATTTTGGTGGTTTCAAGGGCCTCTTCGAGTGTCATCGGCGGGATGATTGTCGACATACGCTTTGCCAGCATGGTCTTACCTGAACCAGGAGGGCCGATCATAAGGATATTATGAAATCCAGCCGCAGCAACTTCAAGAGCCCTCTTGACATTCTCCTGGCCCTTTACGTCTGAGAAATCCACGTCATATTTGTTTGCTTCACGGCTAAAGAGGTCATTGAGGTTAACTGAAACGGGAGAGAAACTTCTTGTTCCATTAAAAAAGTCAACCACATCTCCCAGGGTATCCATGCCATAAACCTCAAGTCCGTTTACCACGGCTGCCTCCCTTGCATTTCTCAGGGGCACCACAACGCCTTTAAAACCCTCATCCCTGGCCCGCAATGCTATGGGCAGCATACCCCTTACAGGCTGAAGCCTGCCGTCAAGCGACAATTCACCCATCAGAACATATGACTCCAGCATTCCCTTGCTTATCTTTTCATCTGCAGCCAGAATCCCGACAGCCAGGGGAAGGTCGTACGCCGACCCTTCCTTTCGTATATCAGCCGGAGCCATGTTTATGACAACCTGCCTGCCCGGCCAATGATAACCGAGGCTTCGCAGAGCCGATTCAATCCTCTGCTGGCTTTCCTTTACAGCAACATCGGGCAGCCCGACCAGAAAAAAACGTACACCTACGGAAACATTAACTTCAATTGTAACAGTACCGGCATCAATGCCGGTTACAGCACTGGCGTAAGTTCGAACCAACATAATCTTTAATTAACAGCACGTTGAGGAAACACAATCTCAAATATAATAAATTAAACTTAAAAAGGATAGCTGCAAAAGATAAAAGACAAAAGGAAAAAGATAAAAGAGATAATTCAGAAAGTGATTAAGCCGTATCTTGTATTTCAGGTCTTATCACCCTATTTTTACATAAAAAAAACGGAAATCAGCACCCGTAAGCGATCGTCTAAAAACTATTATTATGACAAATTCCATAACATCGCGTAAAAAACCAGATCAACATTTCGGTAAAACTGTATTAGGATTTTACCGGTATTCCGCATTATTTGCTCTTTTAACTGCATTAATCTGGCTGATTATCGCTTCCTGTTCGCAGAAAAAAGATTTTTCAGGGGTAAAATCGTGCATCATAATGGATGTGCCTGGCTATCCGTTAATATTTGAACTCAATAAGGGAGATTCTATTCTGATCGTCAGGGAATATAAGAATAAAAAAACCGAAAAGATTCTCACTCTGAAAAACATAAGGCTTTATACCGAGTTTAACAGCTGGTTTACTGACTCTCTGGGAAAATGCAATTATTACAAGGCTGAGGTGGATATTTCTGTTTCGGGGAAAAGCTGCACCCTTTACTTTCAACCCTATCAGATGCCTAAGAAATTCAACGGCCTGCAGATATATGTTGAAGCGGTTAAATCGATGGACAAAATTCCAAACCTGGATCCGGTTGCAAAGATTGAAAAAGATGTAAGATTATCGGTCAGCATGGAAAATGAACCATGGGGAGATCCCGGTAGTCTGGAATTTCCCCTGAATGACTATCGCTGGCGTTCAGCATCATACAATAATACATGGTCGGCCCTGGTCCCGTTCAATGCTTTATATTACCACAGGGGAGACGACTTTGGTGCAATTCCCGATATGATTGATATCTGTTCATTTGCAGACGGGGAAGTTGTTCAATCGCCGCTTCCTTCAGGTCCAAAAAGATCAAACTCAATAAGTATAAGAAACAGGAACGGGATAATATTCGATTATCACCATGGTAATTATGAAACAATTGATACATCGGTACAGATTGGAAAATACATAAAAAAAGGGCAATACATTGGCAAAACGGGGATGACATGGAATGGAACAAAATCACAACACTCCGATCCTCATGTTCATCTTGGAATGAGTTACAATGGCTTTCAAATTTCTCCTTTCCCCTACCTTATTGAATCTTATTTCAGGAAATATAAAGATAAGGTTCTGGCGGTTGCGGGTGGATACAGATTCGCAAAAACGGGCGACTCTCTGGAATTAGATGCAACAAGAAGCATATGCCCGGAAGGTAATAGTATTGAATCATATCAATGGGTATTGCATGATGGCAATATTGTCAATAAGCCTGTCGTAAAAGTATTTTATCCTAAATCCGGATATTTTTCCGAAGAGCTTATTGTTTATACGAAAAATGGTGATATTGATAAAGACTTTCTCCAGGTTCGGGTAAATGATCCTGATGGAGGAAGGGAAATAGCATATGGATGGGCATATTACTATCCTGTCCGCAATATCAGGCCGGGACAAAGCATCTTATTCTGGAACAGACTGATCAATACAAAGGAGGAAGTAGTCATTGATTTTGGAGATGGCACAGCTGCCGTAAAAGTTGATAATGAGATTCATCATGCATACGGCAAAGCAGGAAATTATACTGTCGGGGTTTCATCGCGGGGAATTAACAATGAAGCTGTTTCTGTCAAAATGGAAGTTATAGTCGAACCGGACTGACTACATTTTATGCAGGCGATTGATTGGAGGAATTATCAACAGTTGACTGTTCTCCAAGATAGCGATCAATCACCCAGTGCATACCATAAATTGCCGGAGTAAGAATGATAGCCAGGCTTACTTTGTAGGCATATTGCAGGGCAGCAACCTGAAAAACCTGACCAAGCGTCCAGTTGCCCAGCAAATGAAAGGCTACATAGATTATCAGGAAGCTGTCGATAACCTGGGAAATAACCGTCGATCCTGTTGCTCGGAGCCAGAGGTGTCTGTGCTGAGTAATCTTTTTAATATACTGAAATGTATAGGCATCAATAAGCTGGCTGGCAAGAAAGGCGGTTATTGAACCTATTATAATGTTGACACCCTGCCCGAGTATAACCTTGTATGCATAGTTTATATTAAAGCTACCGCCATCGGGAGTAGTCTGGTTGTTTTCCAGCCAGAAAGAAGCAGGGGGCATCTTGTTAGCGAATGTTATGAACAGGAGGGCATATGTAATAAGAATTGCCGTGATAAAGCTTATTTTTCTTACACCTTTACGTCCAAAATATTCATTCATGATGTCGGAAGTAATGAAGACCAGCGGCCAGATCAGTACTCCAACACTCATATTAAGCGACATCAGCCGTGACTGGCCTGAATCTGTACCAAACAGATCTGAAAAAAGTTCTCCCGCACTGAATATTTTTGCGCCGGTAAGTTCTGCCAGGAATGCATTGCCGACAAAAAAAGCCGACAAGAGAAGGTACAGATTGGATTTTTTATCTGTCATTGATAAAAGATAGGTTCATGAATTTACAAATTCCAGTTGAGAAGCCTTTGTTCTCCCTGCAGGTTTCTTATGCCGGTTACATCCTGGCTGACTTCAATGGTCCCCATGTAGCTGCCCTGGGCATCACGCAGGGCAAAATAGCGTATATGTATGAATCTGCCTTTTGTCTGAATCCAGAAATCGGCGTGATCCTTTGATCTGTTCCGGAAAGCACTCAGTATCTCATCCACAATGTGTACACTCTCAGGCGGATGGCAGTTCTGCACTTTTCTTCCGATAACAGCACCTGAACGTGGAAAAATCCGGTGTCTGGCTCCCGAAAAATAGCAGACCTCATCATTCCTGTCAACGAATGTGATATCGACAGGCAGATGATCCAGCATCAGGATTATCTGTTCAGGCTTTAGAAATCCTGTCCCCAGATTTACCCTTCCATCATCAGGGAAGCTTGCAGCTTCCTTTTCTTTCCGGACAGGACTGATCCCATAGCACCATCCTGTTTCAAAGCTTTCGTCCAGCATCTCAGCCCATGTATTTTCAGGTATTGACTTCATGGCAACCGGGAAAACAATCTTTTCTTCGCGGAAAATGATCGGGAATATCACAAAAAACAATTTCCCCAATTCACTGTTAAGCGCCTTCCTGTCGACAATTTCTTCATCAAGAATCTTCTCCAGTAACTTAAGACTCTTCCTGAAATCATCGTGAAAGGACCACATTAATTGCAGGCAGTGATATTGAGGGTAAGCTTTTTCAAGACAGGGGAACAGGATATTTTCCTTTTTTATATAATGCAATTCATATTCCTTTAACCTCCTGATAAAATCCCTGAGCTGCTTTAAGATTTCATTGCATTCTTCTCTTTTGCCGAGGATCGACTTTATTGCAGGCCTTATCCCTGAAATTATTTTCTCAACCTCCCTGTTTTCAAGCATCAGGTAATATAAAAAATGAGGCTCTTCCGGTTTATTCCACCGGATATCATTCAGCGATTTGTAAAATACATTCAGGATCTTCCCTACATAGCTTTTTACCTTCTTCAAAGGATATCCGTTAACCAGAAGAAAATCCAGAACCTCCATCGTATCTTCAGCTGTCACTGTCTCAATGGAAGAACGGTATTCTGAAATAAGAAGCTTTCCGCTTTCGCCGTCAATCAATCGCCGTGCAAAGCTTATCAGATCGGTTAGCTTTTCAGGCTTACTGCCGGAATGGTCTGACATATTGTAATAAATTTAGGTTAATCCTGTAAAAATAAACATTTGGATGAACCTGCGATCAAGCAACTATTCTTATGCTATTTTTGTAAATTGAATACTGCCTGAAACTATGATAAAGGCTGTTTATTCAACCAAATTTAAAAATGATTGTTTAAAATACTAAATGAT
>CAZTDW010000009.1:0-45191 GCA_964611835.1 uncultured Rikenellaceae bacterium
ATCACGCGACTGAATGAATTCCATCTCGCCCAGAAGAAAATTATAGTTAAGTTGCCTTTCGGAGTAAATGCCATTCTTAAAAAGAACCCTTCCTTTTGTGAATTCCGGATAGAGATATCTCTCGGAAACCGGGAAATAATCAAGGATCCTGGTACCTGCCTTCACTGTTACCAGTTCGTCCTTCTGTGCCGATAGTGACACGCTTATGAAAGTAAATAGAAAAAATATAAAGGATTTCTTTTTCATTTCGATGATTATTGGGATTAATTGGCAAATATAGCTTGAAATTAGTCAATTCAATACTTTTTTGGCCCTTGATTACCTTGCAAATGCCGTATAGGTATACTGTAAATCATCAGATTTTTAATGTCTGTCAAACACCGGGCTGACGATATCTTCAACAGCGTTCTGGTCGCCTTTTGACGGCCCCTGCCACACACCTCCTCCGAAAGTGATAATAAACACTTTTCCGGGATCACGGGGATCAGGTTCAACCCTTTTGCCCCATTTGAAGTTATATCCTCTGAGTCTGCTCCAGGTTTCACCCCTGTCATCTGATCTGTATGCTGAGCCATTGAATCCGCAGGCGTAATAGGTGCCTGTCCTACGGTCGTATGTAATGTCATGGATATGTTGATCTTTTGAAAGAGTCTGTTTCCAGCTCCTGCCGTTATCTGCCGACAGAAAGATTCCGCCTCCCGTGTCGGGATTGTAATTGCCCTTTGATAATTTCCCCCATGCCGACAGAATAAGCCTGTCAGCATCGGATTCATCGCTAATGATGTCCATCGGCCCGTTCGTCCCTTCGGGAAGATTGATTTTTTGCCATGATTCTGCTCCATCAGCCGACCTGTAAAGGGCTCCGTCAAACTCATCGCCTATTGAGCCATTGTCGCTTCTTCTGCAAACAATCAGAAGCAGCTCCCCGTTTTTACTCCTTGAGATTCTCCAGACAAATGGTTCAATGCCCTGTATTCCTGAGTTTTTCTTAATCCATGACCTGCCTCCGTCGACGGACTTATAAACACCTTTGCCAAAAGCGCATGCATATAATGTCCTTGAATCCTTTTTACTTTCGGGATCAATAAGGATATGCGTAATGGCTGCTTCACCTATGTCGCTGCTTACCGGATCCCAGGTTTTGCCTCCGTCAGAAGAGACAACTATCCCTCCCGTAAAAGTGTCCGGACCTCTTCTTCTCCACATTTTAGGTCTGGGAAGATCATGAACAGAGCTCATGGTCGCAAATATCCTTCCCTTTACTTCCCTGTCAAATTCGAGCCAGTAGGTGCTGTTGACCCATTTCCGGGGTATCCCGTTTTCATTTGTTGCGCTTTCCCAGCTTTCTCCACCATCATTGCTTACCAGAAGACCTATGTCGGTTTTTGCCATGAAGATATGCGAGTCGTCAAAAGGATCAAGAATTATGTTGTATCCGGTGGTGACATCCAGCCCTCTGGAGACCCATCCACCACCAGCTTTTCTGTTTGTATAAACCTGTTCCCATGTTCTGCCTCCGTCTGATGTCTTTATTGTCCGTCCAAAGTCAGTTGTGAAGCATATATCAGGATTCCCCGGCGACACTGCTATGGAAAAAGGATTTTCACCCCAGCCCGGACCAAACCTGTCATCGATCCACCCCTTTGTATAGTTTGATGTGAAAAATTGTCCTGCTCCTGTATGCCCGTCTTTCCATGAAAGGATCCATGTTTTGCCGTAATCCTCACTTTTTGCAACTCCGTGACAGATTGTATCTCCCGTTAATGCCAGTTCCGAATAGGAAACATAGACAATCCGGGGATTCATACTGCTCGTCGCTATGGTTCTCCATTCAGGAAATCCGGCCTCAGTACGTCTGAGCTTCAAAATTTCATTCTGGCGGTTATCCCAGTGTCTTCCGAAATCTTCGGAATAATAAATTCCGGAGAGATCACCTTCGGGATTGAAATAGGACTTCCCGGAAATGGCATATAAAATGAATTTCTTTGATTCCTTGTCAAAACCTGCAGCATATTCATTCATATTTTTTACCCCGCTGACGCCCTGATAAGTCTTCCATTGTCCTTTTTCCCTGGCAATCACAGAATTACTGCAGGTTATGATGACTGTCCGGTTTTCGGCAGGCGAAGAAGGATCAATAAATATATTCATCGGACCTCCCTCAATCTCCTTTACCATGGTCCAGTTCATACCCTGATCTTCAGAAACATGATAACATGATTTCCTGTCAACTGATATAATTGCATGGAGTTTCATGGAATTTTCAGGATCGACTGCAAGAGAAAGCACCCTGTTTCTGGAGCTGTCGGCGGTAACGATTATTTCGTCGGCATGATCCCCTCTGGAAATGATTCCCTTGATCGCGGACGGAGAAGGGTATAATACGTTCCATGTTTTTCCGCGGTCATTGCTCCTGAACAGAGCTGTTGAGTTGGCATAAACGGTTTCAGGATCGGACGGATCGAATACAAAGAACCTTACAGGACCACGCAGGTTGAACATTGCCCACGACTTTCCGCCGTCATATGTCACGTACGAACCGGTCATGTCGCAGGCTACCATAGCAAAATCGGGATCATGAGGGCTTACAGCGGGCCAGAACATGGCTCCTCCTCCACCCGGCCCGATCCTTTCCCAGCCTGCATTTTGTGTAAGTTTATTATTTTGTTCAGGAGAATTGCATGCGATGAACTGGAGTAATGAAAATATAATAAGGCAGACAGATAATTTTTTCATGCTATACATATAGGTTAGGTTTTAATATCTTATTATCTTTTCAGGGTAAAATAAAGAAAAATTCATAAGATGAGAACAAACAGAAGAGCATTTCTTAACAAGTCATTTTTCGCAGCTACAGGGATTGCTGCAGGATTAAATCAGGATATATTCACCGGAGATCTTGGGGGATCTTCAGGAAAACCGGCATTATTATCAAAATCCGCTGATTCTGATGCATTTAAAATCAGTATTTTCTCAAAGCATCTTCACTGGCTCGATTATGAAGGTATGGCTAATGCCATCGCTGAAATGGGATTTGACGGCGCCGATCTTACTGTCAGGCCCGGAGGACATGTTCTTCCTGAAAATGTTGTGACAGACCTCCCAAAGGCTGTTGAGGCTCTGGCGAAATATGGTAAGAAAGTATATATGATCACTACATCCATTATCGATGCAGATGATCCCATATCTGAAAAAGTCCTTAAGACAGCTTCTTCTCTCGGCATAAAGCATTACAGAACCGGATATTTGTATTACAGGGATAAGAACCCTGTAAGAGAGGATGTTGCTCTGTTTGACAAAAAGCTTGCCCGACTTGCTGCATTAAACGCAAAATACTCAATTTCAGGAGAGTACCAAAATCATTCCGGCAATTATGGACAGGGTATATATTTTGGTGCTCCCATATGGGACTTGTCTGCTGCTCTTGAGAAGATAAATTCACCCTGGCTGGGATCACAATACGATGTTTATCATGCAACTGTTGAGGGAGCCAACGCCTGGAGCGTAGGTCTGAGGTTGATAAGCAAGTATATACGATCGGCAGATATAAAGGATTTCAAATGGATGGAAAATGAGGGTAAGGTCAGGTCTGTAACCGTACCACTTGGTGAAGGTATGGTGGATTTTAAAACATTTTTCGCACTCCTGAAAGAACACAGGGTAAACATTCCTCTTTCAATACATTATGAATATCCGCTTGGAGGGGCAGAGCATGGCGACAGGAAACTTACGATCAGTAAAGAGGATGTTCTGGCAGCTATGAAAAAGGATCTTGTATCCCTGAGAAATTTCATTAAGGAAGCACAATTAATATAATCATAAAAAATGCTAAGAAACAGTCTGATATCAATAATTCTCTTCCTGTCTTTTTCAGCGATGGCCATTAGTGCTGAAAAATATATTCTGGCCAACGGAAAAAAATCAGAATACAGGATTGCAATCGACAAAAATGCATCTGAATCGGAGAAATGGGCTGCAGATGAACTTCAGCGCTGGTTAAGGGAAATAACCGGGGCAGACTTGCCAGTGCAGGATATTAATGTAAGTCATAAAGGCCCGCAGATAGTAATAGGGCATAACAGCATTATGCAGCAGAAAACAGGTATAGCTCCTCCTGACTCAAAGGATGAATCATTTCGTTATTTCACCTCCGGCCCCGACCTGTATATTTATGGAGGAAACCAGCGCGGAACAATGTATGGCGTAATGGCATTCCTTGAAAATGAACTGGGATGCAGATGGTACACCCCTGCTGTAAGCCTGATTCCAAAACGGGATGAAGTCTCTTTTGTATCGTATGATCATTCTGAGAGTCCGGGTATAAGGGTTCGCAATAATTTTTACTTTGAGGCATTTGACCCGATATGGTGTGCAAGAAACAGAATGAACGGAGCCATGGGCTCAACCAGTGATACCCTTAAGACTGATGAGAAATGGGCAGTTCAGAGAAAACAACCGGGCGGCGTTGAAAGTTACTGGGCAGTACATACTTTCTATCCATTGATGCCACCTGAGGAATTCTTTGATAAACATCCTGAATACTATAGCCTTATAGACAACAAACGCACCTATAAGGAAGCACAGCTGTGCCTTACAAATCCCGACGTATTGCGGATCGTGACGGAAAGGATCAAAAGGCGGATGCGCGAGAGCCCCCAATATCTTATTTACGATGTGTCACAGAATGATTGGGCTAACCCGTGTCAGTGCGATAAATGTCAGGCTATAGCCAGACGCGAAGGCAGTGAGTCAGGAGTAGTTTTATGGTTTGTAAACCAGATTGCAGAAGCTGTTGAGAAGGAGTTCCCCGATAAATACATAGGAACTCTTGCCTACAAGTATACGAGGAAACCCTGTAATACGATTAATGCCAGGCGTAATGTTGTTGTACGCCTTTGCAGCATTGAATGTTGTTTTTCGCACGATATAAAATCATGCACCCGGAACGAATCATTTCTTCAGGATCTTAAAGGATGGGCGGCAAAAGCCCCAAACCTCTATATATGGGATTATGTTGTATATTTCCAGCACTACCTGATGCCTTATCCAAATATCCTGGTTCTTCAGCCAAATATAAGGACCTTCAGGGAGAACAATGCTATCGGCATAATGGAACAGGGAGCCTATCAGAGCCGCGGAGGAGAATTTGCTGAACTCCGGTTCTATGTTATATCCCGCCTTCTCTGGAATCCGGATTGTGACATTGAAGATGTAATAGACGATTTTATGTATGGGTATTATGGACGGGCAGGGAAATATGTCAGGCAGTACTTTGATTTGCTTTATTCAAAAATCGATACCGGAACCCACATGCATATCGAGTCCCACAAATATGAAAGACTTACTGCCAGTGATGAAATGTTTTCAGGTGATTTTGTTGAAAAGGCATGCAGTATTTTTTCAGAAGCTTCAAAAGTTGCCGACAATGATGAAATCCTGCACAGGGTTGAGCTGGCATCACTGCCGGTATTGTATCTTAAATGCAAAAAGACTCCTGTTATTGCACGGAATGACGGGACATATGCAAAATTCAAAACTGTTGTAAAACGGGAGGGAATTACCCGGTATTCTGAATACGGGGAAGAAACCGTAAGTGCATTTCACAATATGGTTGAAAACGCGAAATAACTCCGGTTTACAATTTTGTTTTTAGTATTTTGAATCTATTATTTTGCGGGCTTTTGTGAAAAGACGAAATCTTTTTTCATCCGGAATTGCATCAATTTCATTCTCCAGCCGGATCGATTCTTCTTTATCGTCATTAATTGTGGCAATGACCCATTGAACTTTGGGTGAGTGTGATCCTGCCGAGATATTCCAGATTCTCAGGGAATCCTGATCGTTTTTCCATTTATCCATAGCCCGGACAGCTAAATCGTGTTTCCCGGCTTTTTCGAAAATCGTGTTTGATATATAGATGTTGACAGGATCCCCTCCTCCCTTCCAATTTTTCAGTGAATACTCCAATATCCGGTTGAAATGGTCTTCTGAAATGACATCTTTACCAGTCATTTTATGGCAAAATGCTGCAAGATAATCCTGAAAACGTATATCAGGTTCATATGGTTTACCTGCACCCAGGTTTTCAGGCCATTTTTTTGAGGAATCGATGTGTTTAACTGCCTGATTGAATTTTCCCTGTTCAATCAGATTGACTGCAAGTGACAGATTAGCCAGCTCATAAAGATCATGGCCTTCATGGGCTCCTTCCTGAGGCAGAATGGTTATTTTTTCCAGTATTTTAAGGCATTCAGAATATTTACCGGTATTTATCAGGGCTTTTGCATAGTCAATCCCGATAACCGGATTTGCAGGAAAACGGAGAAATGCCTGCCTTGTTTTTATAAGCTGATCATCATATCGCCTCTGCGACTGAAGATTTTCCGTCATGAAATGCCATGTTCTCCATTCTGAAGGATCCAGCTCCAATGCTTTAGCAAAATCATTTCCCTGGGGCAGGGAACTCCTGTTGGCTGACTGTGACAATATGCCTCTGGCTATATAGAACGGAGCATAATCCGGGGCATTTCCGCATTGGTTGAACAATTCCAGAGCTTTTTCAGGCCTTTTGATATGCCAGTAGATCAGTCCGAGGTAATATCTGGTTTTCCAGAAATCATTTTTTTCGAGCGCCCATCCGAGAACCTCGATCGTCTCATGCCGGAAAGGAAAAACAAGGAAAGGAGACAGATCCATGGCTTCCTGAAGCAATTGTGTGCTTTGTCTGCTGTCAGTGTCTTTTTTGAGCCAGGCCAGCCAGTATAATACAATCGGATTGGAAGGAGACTCTTCCAATAATCTGACAGCATCATCATTTAGTCCCCTGTTCACGTAATCTGCCGCAAGCTCCAGATAAGTTTCGTGGGGCAATTCATTTCGAATCAATGATTTGAAATCATTCAGACTGGCAGGTGAAGGATTGAAAAGATATTTTTCAAAGCGGGCAAAATGATTTAAAGGATCAATTTCCAGCAGCTCTTCGATATTTCTTTCCGATTCGGCCTGTTTTTTCAGTTTTCTGCAGCTGATGATCAGAATTTCATGTGCTGGTACGGATATCCTGTTATAATCCAAAGCTTTCCGGGCAAATTCCGAGGCGCCGGTAAAGTCTCCTTTAATAAGCCTTCCTTCTGCTATCTGGATATATGAACCTGTCCTGAATTCCATTGTCCTGGATGCTATACTGAAAGCTTCTTCTGCCTGATCTGTCTTTCCCAGCCTTCTGTTAATAAGTCCAAGAATGAAGTTCCCCCCCGCATCGTAGGTGTTTTTTTCAAGGATCTTTTTTGCGTAGTCTTCAGCCTTCTGATACCTGCACATCCGGACTTCTGTCTCAGCTGCCTTGTAAAGGGCACGCATATGCGAAGGTTCCTTTTCGAGGCATTTCAGATAATAATTCAAAGCTTTGGAGAAATCCCTCATTGCATACATATCCTCGGCAAGAAGAAACAGGTGTTCAGCTGAATCAGGATCACCATTTTCAGGAGATTTTGCCGGCCTTTCAGTTTTTATGTTTTCAACTCCGGAGCTGTACTCCAGAAGGTTTTTGCCTAACGTAACTTTTAAATCGTTGATTTCCCGCTTGTCAAGAGCGACTGATTTGCAATACAGCTGCATGGGTTTCAGATCAGGGCATGAAGAATGTAGTACTTTTCCATTGTTCCTTATGATCAGGGTATCTCTCAAAAAGATATTGGAGCTTATCAGTACCTTCAGGCTGTCGTCGGAAGTTACCACATTCAGAGTACCGTATGACGAAGCGTCCGCCATTCCCCCCGTCCCGATCACAGGGAACCATGATTCTTTCTTTGTTTCAGTGTAATAGGGCCTGATCGAAAGCTGATCGAATGGGCTGTTGAATCCGCTCTCATGGCTTGCCTGGTTGAATTTGATGCCAGACTGGGCTTCAATATACTGGCCATCGTTGTCTGTCAGCAGGTCTTCCCAGATAGCACCATCGCGTGCAAGTGACCAGATCCATATTTTCTTGCCAGGTGCATCAGAGTAGGGTGCCCAGTGGCCAAATCCGATGCCGGAGTTATGCCAGTATCCCCCAAACCAGTCTGTAAATAAGCCGGATACATGGTATGATTTGCTGAACCCGAAATTGTTTTCCCTGTAGAATGACAGATTGCGCCCCTCCTTATCAACCGGCCAGTTGTCAACGGCCCCGTCATGACCTATATAATAAGTGCCCGGGAAGAAGAATTGCAGGTCATCGGAAGCGCTGAATCCTGCATTCTCCCATGAAAGATAAGCATCGTGCAGGGGGCGGGGATTGTACCAGAAGCCGTTGGTTTCAAAAAGGGCTTTCTCCTTCTGAAGCCTGATTGTAACGCGCCATTGGGTGCGGGATGCGAGATCAAGGCCTCCAACTATGCAGCTTACGCTGCCGTCCGGATCCTCCTTTATTATGTAATCGACAGGGGAAGATGTCCATGGCGCATGTCCCAGATCAAGTCCGAAATTGTGCTCGATCCCGCCACTCGTCCATGGGCCCCTGATCCCTATTGCCCTGAATTTCATGACCTCATTCCTGTAGACAAATTCCTTTCCGGTCGATTTTTCAACTGCACCCCATACCTTGCCACCAACTTCAGGAAGTATGGTGACGCTTATAAAATCATTCTCGAGAGTGATTACCTTCCACTTTTTTTCTTCAGGCTTTTCAGTATAGCCGTCGAAGACAAAATAGGGATAAAATGGCGAAACCATTGAGTTTAATGCCATTGCCGGTACCGGGTTTGGATCGGAAAAAGGATAGGTGACAAAAGGCCTCGATTGTTCTGTGACAACAACTTTCTGGCCGGACAGATCTGCAAAAACCAAAGAAAGGGCAATCAGGAAAAGCTCCGGCAAAAGCCTTTTCATCAGGGCTGATATTTTATGCATGACGGCGGCAGTTAATGCAATCTTAGGTAATGATTTAAATATTAAGGGATAATGCTTTATTTTTCATAAATGAGTTCCCTGGAACCAGATATTTTGTTTGAAGTGGCGGTAATTTTTGAACTGTTTTTTCCAACCATTATGGCAGTATTCTGATTGCCTTTTCCGGACGACCTTATGATGTTGTCCTTAATTACTATATCATGTGTAACGCCCCCTATATAAAAGCCGCTTGCTTCCCCTTTCATTCCGTTGTTCTCAATAATATTTCCGGTGAATGTATTGCGGTGACCTGCATTCTGCTCATTTTCATTACGGAAAAAGACTCCATGGTTGGCATTTTCGTAAACATGGTTATTTTCAAAAATGTTGTCAGTATCCTTGTGTCCTATTGAAATTCCGTTATCCCCGTTGGCATAAAAAACATTGTTTCTGAATTTGCCATTCTGCACTCTCCAGCACAGGAAAAAACCATCACCTGTATTGTGATGGCCAATGCAGTTTTCCATCACCGAACGGTCAGAACCGGTTCCTGGATGAAAACCCAGACCGTTTCCGTTTGAGGCCTCACACCCCTTAAGGACAATATTCTCTGTTATCTGCCAGCTGAACGAGTCCCCGTTGAATTCATTCACCCTGACATTTTCCACAAGGCAGTCTTTTGATTTGTGGATATATACCCCACCGCCCCTGCATCCATTAATATAGTCATTTTTACCCTTGTTCCCTTCTACGACCAGATCTGCAATCCTGACATTTTTCACTCCCACGGCTTCAATGATTGAACAGGCATTTGACACCACCCCGTTTTTTGCTGCTATATAGTCATGCACGGTATTATTGTCAAAATAAATCGTATTCCCATCAATGTCTGTTATCAAAGCCGTTGTTACTCCCCATCCCTGATTATGATCATCATCGTACAGCTGGATACCCATCCCTTTACTGAATCCGCCGGCATCTTTTACAACTGCCTTTACCATACCCCAGTCCGCGTCGATAACATAGCTTGTCCTGAATCCATCGCATTTCCTGAGTATTGTAGATTTTCCCGAACCTGAAAGTGAAATGTTATCTGACAGACGAACAGGCCCTTTTATATCGAATGTTCCCGGATTCAGCCTTACTGTACCTCCTCCTCTGGTTTTAATGGCGTCGAGTGCAATCTGGATGGCTTCCGAACTAAAGCCCGGGATATCGGCTTCCGGTCCTCCGACAGTTATTACCTGTTCTGACCTTCTGACATCCACAAGGCCAATGTTCTGACTAAAAACGCTTATGCCCGATAAGATATAGGCTGATGCCAATATTACTGCCTTGGCTGATTTACTTTTCATATGTTAAGGTTTTATCTTTTATTGATATTAATTGTTAATTTTTCCTGAGTGACTTTTCGATCATTTTACCCATGGCGATTCTCTGTTCATCCCATTTTTCGTGGTCATAACTCCAGACGTCAATGTTGCTGATGGATTTTGGTCCGAACGGCTGCTTAATGATCATATTGACAATGGAATCTGCCCTTACCGTATTCCCATCGGTTTCAGCAAGCAACCTGAGGTATTCATATTCCTGTACCCCGTCGCGCATGGCTTTCAATCTTATTGAAGGACATGCCCCGTTTACGTTTGGAATGACTCCGGGGGCATAAATCAGGAGAGCATTGCCATTGATTTTCTTATAGGTAAATTCAGCTTCAGATTCCGGTCTTGCCTTTGATGCATCTTTCCATGATTCGGGATCATACCAGCCATTTACCCAGCCGGCCCCGGCTCCCCAGCTAAGCCACGACCGGGTCCTGTATTTCCACGAGCTCCAGCTTATAGCCCTGTCATTTACCAGCGGCAGATCCATAAAGGTTGAACTCCCGACCCAGCTGTTTACCTTGCTCTCGTAAAGCATCGGCCCGTAAAGCCATACTTTAATACCCATATCCTGGTATTTCTTTACCGTTTCATAATCATATTCAATTGTATGCGATGCCCATGAATTAATTGAATTCTTCACGATCTGAAGAGCTTCCTCTGTGTAACCGCCATCGATGCGGAAATATGCCTCGGGATATAATTCACGGAACATGTCACCGTAATAAACCATCCGGCTCCATGCCTCCGGAAAATATGATTCATCAAGACCGTTAAGATATACCGTAATATCAGTCTTCGACGGATCAATGAGTGTCTTGTAATGTTCACGCACCATCCTGATGCACTCGGTATAAACAGCCCTGTTTGAAGGATTCCGCTCAACATCGGGTGTGCCGATATCAGGCCAGCCTTTTGTTCCGTGCTTTCCGAAAACATCGAACGGAAGTACAAATGTCTCGATAGGTTCACCATAGCCCGGGCCATAAATGTAACCGTAATCACTGGTAAATGCACTGCCTGTAAAGTATTTGCCAAGTCGCTCATCAAGATCTTTCCAGTCGAGAATGATGCTTCCGTTTTCCCTGATTTGCAGGCCCGGTTCATAAGTGGGATCAAGCATCGAAACCCGGTTGCGCTTTAGAAGCTGATAAATCTCAAGCTCCATCTCTTCCGTCATGGTTCTCATAAAACCCTCATGCTGAAGACTGGCTTTCAGTTTATTCTCGTTGGGCAATGCGAAATCCCAGACGGTTAGATTTACCGGGATTTCTTTGGTAACATCTCCGATCCTGACATTTAGGACTGATGTGTAAGTTCCCGGCAATGCCATCTCCCTGCTGAAAGGTACATACTGATCTATCCAGACTATCATGGATTTCTGATTGTCAATCCGGTTATTAAAGTCAGGAAGCCACAGTGGATAGGTCCATCTCCTTTTTACCAGTGAAGAATCATGCTGAATATATCTGAAAGGGATCAGTGCATCGGGATACCATCCTGTTCCCAGAGATGCCACCTGATATCCTGTGCTTGGAGTCTTTACCTCCACTGCCCATTCGAGGAATACTTCGGGATTGATCTCAAACCTGAGAGCATCATTCCCGAATGCCGGCAGTCCGATACGGATATTATCGAGCGTTTTGTCCGATAGATTGGTGATTACCACCTGAAAGGAAATGTATTCTCCCCTGGCTGCAAATAGTGATACCTGCTGCCCGTCAAATATCGGATTCTTCTGCAGGATATCAGAATTTATGTCCTTTTTGCCTTTTAAAAGCACAAAACGGTTGTCAATGATTTCATTGTTTGTCGGATCAATCCTTACAGAAGAGGGTATTACCGTAACGGTCCAGCCTGATCCGCTTTTGTTTTGTTCAGGCGCCGAGCAGCTGCATAAGGCATAAATAATCAACGAAATAATAAACAGATTTCTCATATTGTATGTATTAGTAATTTCTAAAGAATTTATATTTAATCCGTTAGTCCTATGTTAACTTTCCACTGATCATTACTCATCTGCTCACAATTCACTAAAACCATTTCATATCTCATATCTCATATCTTTTTCTCCCATTTCTCCCCCTCGCTTTGTCCCTAAGTCGCTTTGTCGCTCAGTCGCTTTGTCGCTCAGTCGCTTTGTCGCTCAGTCCCTCAGTCCCTCAGTCCCTCAGTCCTTTCTTACTTTCAGTCTCCGGACCTGTATCAATAACTTCCCCAATTTATGAAAATGTTTAAATTATAGATACAACAAGTGAAATTGTTATAACAGTTTTATTATCTTTTTGCTTTTAAATTTGAGCTTTCCATACCCCCGGCTCACTTGTTTTCGCAGTTAAAGTCTTGTTTTCAATAAATAGAGGATAAAAATGAAGAATGCAGCATTTCTGGTTTTATTGGCGATCCTTTTTTCATGCAGCAGGAATGAAAAGGTAATGTATTCAGATCTGACACCTGCCGAATTCAAAGACCGGATTGAGAAATGTCCGGTGGCATATATTCCTCTGGGAACCCTCGAGTGGCATGGTGATCATCTGCCCCTTGGTTCTGACGGTCTTCAGTCGGAGGGATTCTTTAAGCTTCTTGCTGCTGAATTTGGCGGTATAGTTTTGCCAAAGCTTTTTATTGGCCCTGATGGCTATGATACGCTTATAGCAGGTAGAGAGTATTATGGCATGGATTGCGGAAAGGTTTTCAGTGATCAGTGCAAGTATGAGATACAGCAGTTGCCCGGAAGCGCATACTGGGTCCCTGATTCAACCTTCGACATTATGATGAACGGGATAATGAAGCAGCTAAGCCGTGCAGGATTCAGGATCGTGGTTGCTCACGGACATGGTCCTTCAACACAGTATATCGGATCGCATGCTCAGGAATTTAAGGACAAATACAATCTTGCAGTGATGAATTGCTGGGGGAATGACAGGGATGACCTTTGCCTTATGTGTGATCATGCAGGAGCCAACGAAACATCCCTGATGATGTTTTTCCATCCTGATATGGTGAAAATGAAAAACCTGCCGGCTGATCCTGATGTATGGCCTCTGGGAATGCTTGGCAAAGATCCGAGAACTGATGCCGGCAGCTCCAAAGGAAGGGAAATTGCAGAGTTTGAGATTGAAAAAATGAAATCAATACTTCAGAAAGAACTTGAAAAACTCTGATAATTACAAATCTCTTAATAACTGCCTTTTATAGCTGGAATTTTCCGCATCCGAAAATATTCGCATTATTCATTCCGAAAATATTCGCATAGATCATTACAATGATATAAACCTGTAATCCCGAAGAAAATGCGTATCACAACCTTATTTTTATTTTTATTCGCTATTGCTCTAAACGGACAGAAAGCATTGATCCGGGAAGTGGTGCGACCAGTAACAACATTTCCCTATTCTGATCCCGATCCTGTACCAAAGCCGGGAAGAACATACCCTTATTTCAGATATGATGGATATACGAACAAATCAACTCTGGCCAACTGGAAGATGATTGAGCTTGAAAACGGGTATATACGCCTGGCTGTTATGCCTGAAATAGGTGGCAAGGTATGGGAAGCTTATGAGAAATCGCAGGATTATCCGTTTGTTTTTACAACAAAGGCGGTCAAATTCCGTGATATTGCTCTTCGCGGTCCATGGACCACGGGAGGCCTGGAGTTCAATTTCGGCGATATAGGGCACGCTACTACATGTTCAACTCCTGTGGATTACTTCATCAGAACCAATTCCGATAAGAGTGTGAGCTGTTTCATCGGTGCCACTGAATGGGCATCACAAACCACCTGGAGGGTTGAGATCCGGCTTGAGCCCGATAAGGCATATTTTACAACCCGCTCATGGTATTATAACGGCACACCTGTTGAACAGGAATTATATCATTGGATCAATGCAGGTTTTAAAGCGTCAGGTAATCTTGAATTCATTTTCCCGGGCACGCACCATGTTGGTCATGGAGGGGAATTCGGTGCCTGGCATGTGGATACTGTAGGGAGGGATATCTCATTTTACGGAAATAATAATTTTGGCAGCTACAAATCATATCACATATTTGGCTATCCAGCAGATTTCTATGGAGGATTCTGGCATGACGACAACATGGGATTTGGCCGCTATTCTCCATATTATGAGAAGCTTGGCAGGAAGGTATGGATTCTGGGACTGTCGCAGGAAGGAACAAGATGGGAAAATCTGCTCGGAGATAATGACGGACTCAATGTAGAGCTTCAGTCCGGCCGGTTGTTTACACAGGCTTCAGAGTCAAGCATGTTTACTCCTTTCAAGCATGTCGGATTTTCACCATTTGCAACCGACACATGGTCGGATCTGTGGTTCCCGGTGAAGCATACCCGTGGAATGACCCATGCCTCCAACAGAGGAGCTCTTAACCTCAGGACAGAAAACGACTGGCTTAAAATAGACTGGATGTCACTTGAAAACCAGAAGGATTCCCTGATAATACTCGACGGCCGGAAAGTTTTGGTCTCGCGGTACCTGAACCTTCATCCGCTTGATTCATTCCGCGACTCGGTGATATGGAACGGTAACACCGACAGACTTCTGGTAAAAATCGGCAGTGATCTGATATCCGACAGTTCTGTCTCAGCAATAAACCGCCCGTTGAAAAGCCCTTCCGGCTTCAGCTGGGATTCTGAATATGGTTTGTTTTTGAGAGGTTCTGATCTTAGCAAACAAAAGAACTACAAAGAAGCCGAAGCATATTTTCTTAAAGCTCTCGATAAGAATCCCGGACTTGTTCCGGCCCTGATCCAGATGTCGCAGATAAGATTCAGGCAGGGATTATATGCAGAAGCAAGGGATTATGCAGGTAAAGCTCTTGCAATAAATACATATGATCCCTGGGCTAACTATTTCTGGGCCCTGGCGAGTGATGAAGCGGGATTTTATGCAGATGCAACTGATGGTTTTTCAGTAGCTACAGTTGATCCTTCTGCCAGGCCGGCCGCATTATTGAACCTGACCCGTCTGGCAATCAGGCAAAAAAATCTGAACAGGGCAAAAAGCCTTGTTGATAAATGTATTGGTTCGAATCCGGAAAATGAAGAAGCCTTGATACTTAAGGCTTTGATAGCCAGAATCTCAGGGGAGAAGGAAGCTTCTTTGATCTGTCTGAATGATATTCTGGAAAACAATCCGCTGTGCCATCATGCCAGGTTTGAGAAATACTTAAATACGGAAAACATAACTGACCGGAATGACTTCGTAAACATGATAAGGCAGGAAATGCCGCATGAAACCTTTATTGAGCTGGCCATAAATTATTATGACCTTAAGCTGAACCGGGAAGCCTTGAAGGTTCTTGAGCCAGCGCCCCGTAATCCGATGGTGGAACTATGGCAGGCATTTCTCATGTACAGCGAGGGTCAAAAAGAAGATGCCAAAAGATTGCTTATTTCAGCTTCTCAGGCATCGCCTGAACTTGTTTATCCATTCCGGACCGGAATGATACCGCTTTTCTCATGGGCAGACAGTATAAAGCCCTCATGGAAGTGGCGGTATTATGAGGCACTCATACACTGGCAAAACTTCCTCAATGATAAAGCCGGAGTGTTGTTCATGGCATGTGGTGAAGAGCCTGATTTTGTACCATTTTATATTGCAAAAGCCAGATTATTCAGTGATGATCCGGCAGTGGTAAAAGCTTCTCTTGAGAAAGCGTATGATATGAATCCTGTATTCTGGAGGACAGGAATTGACCTGGCAAAATTTTATGCACGATCAGGAGATCCTTTAAAGGCTCTTCTTATCGCGGGAAAAAACTATAAGGCTCACCCCGAAAGCTTCGTGATTGGACTGCAATATGCGCAGATGCAGACACTTAATAAAAAGTATGCTGAAGCCCTTTCAACGCTTAAAGGTCTGGAGATGCTGCCGGCGGAAGGTGATGTCAATGCACACACATTGTTCAGGCAAACAAATATTCTTCTTGCCCTCGATCTTGTCAAGGAAAGAAGATGGCGCAATGCCCTACATTATTTAACTGAGGCTGAAAAATGGCCTGAAAATCTTTTTTCAGGGGAACCATATCTGGCCGATAACCGGGTAACGCGCTTTATTACAGCATATTGTCTGGAGAAGCTAAACAGAAGGAAAGAAGCCGAAGCTGCAATAAATTATATAAAGGATTACAGGAATCCTGATGGAAGAACCTACAGTTCAGGTAATAAACTAACTCAGATACTTAGCTCTGGTAACCACGAATATAAAAACACTCTGAAAACGATACTTGAAAATCTCGGCAGTGACAGGGATAAGGAAGTGCTTGTCATGTTTCTGGAATTGTTGTGAAATTTACCGGGAGAATTGCGATGGCACCAACCTAACGCTGGCGCGGATCTTTGATCCGTGCCAGATACATAAATTTGGTTTAAGCTACTCCAAACCTTTCAAGTTTGTAAAACCTGAATGCATTGTCCCAGTAGATTTTCTTCAACACTTCATCATCCAGTCCGATGCCGTCGATTTTCCATTTTCCCTGGATGGGAGTAGGATGATCGAACTGTTTATCATTGGTCTGGAAATAACGCCAGTGAATATCGTAGAAATGATGGTTTTCTTCCATTGTGAAATCCTTGCAGGGCCCTGCCCCCTGTACTTCGCATTCTTCCCACAGAGCCAGATCTGTTCCGAACATTATCCGGTCCTGATACTTGGTAAAAAAGTCATGCCCTTCGCGGGAGTCGTGTTTTCCCAGTTCACCTATGCGTGCAGCGGTATCGATGCTGAGGTTCGGGAGCTGATCAAGCCAGGAGCTCACCGCCCTGAGGTTTTCCGAATAACCGGCCACATGAACTGCAACGAATTTTACATCAGTGAAAGTCCTGTAAACATTGTTAACCTGTTCAAAAAGAGTTTCGAGTGCGGGATACTTACTCCGGTCGGCAAATGACCATTCGGGATGGAGCTCAAGTTCTTCCCAGCGCTCGTTCTGCGGATTCCATGGCTGAAAGAAAGCCACTGGATCTCCTGTATGAAATGCTACCGGTATGCCAAGTTTCCCTGCCCTTTCCCATATCGGAAACAGTCTCGGATCGTCGATTGCTATAAGCTTTCCTTCCATATCCCTTGCGGTCAGTCCAAGGTCTTTAAGACTTTTCAGGGCAACAGCTCCTGCATCGACAGCTTTCTCAAGCATATCGGGGGCTTTTATGAAAAACTCAGGATCGGTCTTCGCCAGATCCCAGTCGTAGGTATAATGAAGGCCCAGCCTGTTCCTGTAAGGTTTAATTGCATCATTGATCTCATAAAATGCCCGATCACCGACATACATGTTTGGATCCGAACCTGAAATGGATGCAATCAGCACTCCGTATTTTATCAGATTATCATCCATTACCCTGAGGGCTTTTTCGATTTTTCCCGGTGTTGCATGGATATGGGCATCAATAAGACGGCCGCCGGCAGGTCTTAACTTTTCCGGTTGTCTTGCATTGCTGCATTGATTCAATCCTGCTGCCGATATTACTGCTGCTCCCATAGATGAAAGTTTTACAAATTCTCTTCTGCTTATCATTTTAATACCGATTTATTTTGTCAAATCACCAAAAACATCTGACCGGCGATCCTTACGCCATATGCCTTTCCATACACCCAGGCCGGCATTGCCCAGCCAATACCATGGAGGATTGAAGTTCAGATCTATATCTGCCGTCAGAAGGGTGCCCTGAGTTCCGCTCTCCTGAAGTACTTCACCTGCAGGATTGACAATAACACTGTGCCCGTCGAAAATGTTCGTCACAAAATAGACCCCATTGTCTACAGCACGGCTTCTTGCTGTTAACTCCCACATTTCAGGATCCCTGACGTCTCCCCAGACCGGGCAGAATAGAATTTCGGCCCCGTTAATTGCCAGAATTCTGGAAATTTCAGGAAAAGCGCTGTCCCAGCAGATCAGGATGCCTATTTTCCCGAAATCCGTGGTAAAGACAGGAAATTCATTTCCCGGAACTGCTCCGCCTTCTGTTTCCGAATCAGGTAATTGCACCTTCTCATAAATTCCTTCTATCTTACCCTGGCGACCATAAAGAGCAGCCACATTCTTCAGTGTATCTCCTTTCCAGCTGTAAAGACCCGACACTATGTACATTCCATATTCCTTTGCCTTGCGCGACATCATGACCGAAGCACTTCCTTCCAGCGTGTTGGCTTCCGTCTTCTGCATCCCAAGTCCGGTATTGCAGGTTGGCCAGCCCTCAGGGAGGCATACAATATCGCAACCGGCTTTGCCGGCTTTGTCAAGCATTTCACTCATAAGAGCCACGTTCTTTTCAACGGTCGGACCCGGCGGGCGAAAGTAAAAAGTACCGACTTTTATTTTTCTGGGTTGCTCTGCCTCACAGGCTTCAAATATTATGTCATCCCACCAGACGGTACCTGTACTCCAACGGAATACCAGACTTATCTCAGCAGTTGTTGCTCCTGCCACCGACCTGATCTTGTCCGAGGCAAGAATCCATCCGTCAGTTCCTTCGTTTTCAGTGTAAACATAATTGTAACCAAGCTGCTCACTGTCCCTGAACCATTTTACCCTGATCAATACACTCTTGTGCACCGATCTGATGTTCTCAGTACGGTATCTTACGCTTACCTGGTAAGTCTGATCTCCTTTTATTGCGATTCTCTGGACCGCTGTCCCGTGGCAGTTGGGATTATTGCTTTCCATTCTCAGACCTGATTTTCCGCTGAAGAATATCCTGTTGTCTATTGCAGTCACCGGTTCCATGGAAGGAGCAGGTCCTCCGATTTTCCAGTTTGCCGGAACAGATGAAGAGGCTTCAAATCCCGGATTAATTATAAGATTACCTGCTTTTGAATTGCCTGAAAAGAGCAACAGGCAGATAAGTGACAGTAAAACAGGCAGCTGAATTGATTTTTCTTTCATTTGTTCAGTTTGTTTATTTGGTTTATCCGGTTTCCTTTTTAACCGGTGATCCAGTCATAGGTACATCCCTGGCTGAAATGGATTACCTCAATTTCAGGATACCTTTCTTTTATTATCCTGTTTAGCGATCTTATGCCCATCTCCTCACTTACACCATGATTAATTACAATAAGAGGATGTCCGGTATCCTCCGCATAAACAGTCTGGATATGGGTCCGGATAACGTCATCAATCGCTATAAATACATCGGGTTTCAGATCAGCATAATCCATCGGATCACAAATCCAGCCGGTACCCAAACCCACACTCGACACCATCCTTTCAGGATCCCCGTAGAAGGCCACCCCTGGTTGCCCTAACTGCTTCAGTTTGCCGGCAAGGATTCCTGCAAAACCTGCTGCAGGCATCGTATTGAATTTATAAACATTATAGTAAGTACGAGACGCAATTATTTCATTTTTGCTGAAACCGAGGAATTCTCCGAATGCAAAAGGGATGCCTTTGTCCTGAAGTGCATCAATTGTGTCGTGGTTTCTTATAATCACAAGCCTGTTTTCATTGATCCAGTTCTTTTTCTTCTCAATCTGCAACAGGTATTGTTGTCTGGTGTAATCTGATGATCTTTCAAGAAAGTCTGGAACCTCATCAAGGTCCCAGTGTGTATAGAATGTAGGCTCATGTGTTATGAGTACATTGACGCCGGAATCCACAGCTTTTTTGCATGTCTCCAGGGTGGACATCCAGCATGTGCCAATCTTACTGATCTTTACCTCAGGATTCCCGATTATTATTCTGTCGACGGTTTTCTTTGGAAGCTTTGTGAGTGAAACCAGAAATTCCTGAAGTTCCTTGACTGTCACTTCAGTACCAGCATGGCCCGAAAACAGGTTTCTATCTGATGAATATCCGGTAATTCCTATGTAACTACCTGATAATATTGAAGCTTTTATGAAGTCTTTCCTTTTCATGCTGCAACAGAATATGGTTATATTGTGCTCTAAGATATAAAATGAAATGATCTTTTCTGAGGAGGTAAAGCAAAAAATCTTGTCAGGCAATTTATTAAGCCTTCCTGAAAAACCCGGAATTAAAACATGGGAAAAGAATAATGCCGGATCCCTGTATTTTCAGGTTGGTTCTACATGGATTGTTACATTCAGCTTCTCAAACTTTGATGAAAGGATCTCTTCAATGTGGTCACAATAATTATGAGCGTCTTCTACTGACTGATTCTTAGGAATTTCAACATGAAAATCTATAAACCTGTAATTCCCTGAGATCCTTGTTCTGAGGTCGTGATAATTCACCTCCATTTCATTGAGCATCTTCTCAAGTTTCTCTACCTCATCATCTGACCAGGCCTCGTCAAGCAGTGGCCTGTACGCCTTCCTGGTCAACTCCCATGCTTCTTTAATAATTAATCCTGCAACACAAATGGCAACCACAGGATCAAGCCAATATACGCCTGTCAGAAGAATGAGACCCAGCCCGGCTGCCACTCCGAGCGAAGTATAGACGTCTGTCTTGAGGTGAAGGGCATCTGCTTCAAGAGCAACTGAGCCAGTCTGCTTAGCAACCTTATAAAGCTGACGGGATACAAGAGTGTTGACAATTGCAGAAATGACCATTACGAGAGATCCGAGTCCAAGCGATTCAATTACAGTGTGGTCGCCCGTCAACTTTTTTATCGCCTCGACAATTATCCAGATTGCTGCAATAAAGATTAGAAGGGCCTCTATGACTCCTGACATGTTTTCAACCTTGCCATGGCCATAAGGGTGCCTGCTGTCGGGAGGATTATCGGATACTTTCACGGAAAAGAAAGCAATTACGGATGCTATCAGATCCATCGAGGAATGTATTGCCTCCGATAAGATACTTACAGAACCGCTAATCAGACCCACAGCCAGTTTAATGGCAATCAGAAAACTGTTGGAAATTACTGATATTCTGGCAACTCGTATCTTGGGATTCATCGGAATCTGAAAAGAATCAAAGCTAAAAAAAAATGGCGTAAAACCTTATATATTCTTTACTGATATTGCTGAAACAAAGTCGCGGACCTGTTCTATCAGCCATTTTGGTGTTGAGGTTGCACCACATACCCCTGCAAATTCCTTATTCCGGAACCAGGAGAGTTCTATTTCATCGACAGTGGATACGAAGTATGTATCAGGATTTACGGATTTGCATACCGTATATAGCATTCTGCCGTTTGAGCTCTCACGGCCGCTTACAAAGATTATTATGTCGTGCTTTCCTGCAAATTCCTTGAGATGAGGTTCCCTGTTTGAGACCTGGCCGCATACTGTATTAAAAGCTTTTAAATTGATTTCCTGATCATTGGAGATTGCTTTTTTCATGTTTTCCGAGATGAGCTCTCTAATCTTCCTGTATTCCTTGGCGTCCATTGTGGTTTGTGAAAAGAGAAAAACCTGACGTGAAAAATCGATCTTATTAAGATCGGCAGCTGAAGAGATCAGGATACCTTCATTGTTTGTCTGGCCGAGCAGGCCGATAACCTCGGCATGTCCAGCCTTTCCGTAAATTACAACCTGTCCGTTAATGTCTTTGGATGCGAGCCATACCTCCCTGATTCTGGATTGCAGCTTTTTTACAATAGGGCAGGTCGCTTCAATTATCTCAATATTGTTATCCCTCGCCTGTTCATATGTTTCCGGCGGTTCTCCGTGAGCCCTGATCAACACCTTGCAGTTCATGAGTCTGCCGAACTGGTCGTGATCTATTGATACAAGCCCCAGATCTGACAACCTTTCAACTTCCTTATCGTTGTGGACTATCGGCCCCAGTGAAAATACCTTTTCACCTTTCAGCAAGGCATTTTCCGCAATCTTAACTGCATTCTGAACTCCAAAACAAAAACCAGACCTGCTGTCAATTTCAACCTTCATTCAGTTTACTTGTGATAATACCTCTTATCCAATCCATTTGTTCCTTTACAGTCATCCTGGTGTTATCCAGAACTATGGCATCTTCCGCCCTTCTCAACGGACTGATATCCCTGTTCTCATCCGCTATGTCACGGGCAATGATGTTACTCTTTATTGTTTCAAAATCAACATCCATGTTCCTGCCCCTGAGTTCATCATACCTTCTCCTGGCTCTGACATCAACCGATGCCGTCATGAAAATCTTAAGTTCCGCATCGGGGAAAACCACAGTCCCTATATCCCTTCCGTCCATTACTATTCCCTTGAAAACACCAATTTCCCTTTGAAGTTCAACCATTCTCCATCTGACTTCATGGATCTGGCTGATCCTGCTGACAAAAGAAGAAACTTCCACACCCCTTATCTCGGCCTCTACATTTTCCGAATTCAGGAATGTTTCATATTCCGAGATATCCGGATTATATACAAATCCAATATGTATTTCCTTGAGATCCGATATGATTTTCCCGGTTTTAGTGAATCCCTCACCGACATAATCCATCCTCAGGCAATATAAGGTGACAGCCCTGTACATCGCCCCGCTGTCAATATAAATATAACTGAGTTCCTTTGCGATTGCCCTGGCAAAAGTGCTTTTCCCGCACGAGGAGTAGCCGTCAATTGCTATAATGAGCCTTTTTTCCATATAAGCAGCATCTTGTATGCAAATATGGAAAAATTAAAGGGCATAATCAACATTAATTTTGGCGTCTTGCTTTTTTGTACAAAAGATCTGGCCTGGTAATCAATGAAATATGATTTGACGAGCCGGCAAGATGATAGGAGGCACGGCCAAACTGAAAAGTCAGGAATGAAGTATTTATGCCAAATCCCCATGAGAATCCGACACCTGCCGCTTTAGATTCCGTCATCAGCTCTTTTCTTCTCTGATAATTATAACCCGCGCTCAGATAGAAATTTTTGTGAGGTATCAGTTCTGCTCCCGCTACCAGATGCCTCATAATGTTTTCAAAGAATTGACCTGAAGGACTTTTCTCCTCGAGATAATCCGTACCCTTGTAGTCATGTGTAAGATCGAATTTCTCAAGGTGTCTTATGGTAAGAGAGAACCTTAGAGGTGCATGAGCCAGCTTTGCTGATGCACCTGCCTGTATCTCAAGTGGTGTAAGTCGATTTGCTTCGCCGGTATAGGTTGTTATCTGGCCCCCTGCATTCCTGAGAACAATACCGGCTGAGTAAAGATCGTTATCCGATTTCCAGGCAGCCCCTATGTCGGCCGCAATCCCGAATGAGGTATACCTTTCAAGATGAGACAGCACAGGCTTAAGATCAACTCCGATTGTAAAAGAGGAGTCAAGGAGGAAGGAATAGATCAGCGAAAAAGAATATTCCGATGCCCTGAAAGTACCGGTGATGTTACCCGAAGGATCTGCTTCGGTGAATGTACCATAGTTCAGATATGTCAGGCCTCCGGCAAAATTTCCTGCATTTGCCGTTGACCTCGAATAAAGCGCCATACCGTAATTTATTCCTGCAAGGTAATTAACATAGTTCAGGGAAAGGTTTTTGTTCATCTCAGGTGAAAGGAGAGCGGGATTATGATGAGCAAGATTAAGATCTTCCGAAGGTATAGAAACATTTGATCCACCAAGTGATGCAACCAGACCTGAATGCGTGAGGTTCAGAAATTCATAGATCCTGTTACCCCCGGTCTGCGGGGATAATTTCAACATAAAAATGCTCAGGGTGATTATGATCAGAGTTTTTTTCAACAATAGCTATATGGGGCAAAGATAAAATATTGTCGGGAACAAAACCAACCGGATTGTTGCCGGTAATGCTAGGGGTACACTCAGGCTGTTTTGCCCGTAAGTATCAATGCCTCATCATGTTTCTTCTTACGGCCGTTGATCTGCGACATCATCAGACCTGAGATGACAATCACCATCCCTGTAATATTTTGAAAGGTCAGCCTGTCGCCGAGAATTATGAACGAAAAGACTGCCGTAAATACAGGAATGAAGTTGGTAAAGACATTTGCCCGGATTATCCCAATGTGCCTTACAGAAAAGGCGAACAGAATAAATGCGAAACATGATGCAAAAATTGCCAGCGCAATTACCGGCATTAGCGAACTGACTGAAAAGGAAGCTTCCGAAAAGTGCCTGAGTTCAAATCCTATAAACAGGGGAAGAAAAAGAATTGTGCCCAGGCAGTTCTGAAAATTCACAATAAAAACCGGACTGTAACTGCCTACAAGCCTGCTTAATGTAAGATTGTAACCAGCTGCTGATATAACTGCCAGCATCAGAAGGCTGACACCCTTTAAATCGAATGACAGGGAGCCGTCCCTGTTGACTATGAAGATTAAAACACCTATGAAAGACAGAATGATGCCGGCATAATTGATTATCCTTAGTCTTTCCCTGAAGATAACCCAGGCTCCGATGGCCGCGACTACGGGTATCGTGGATATAAGAACGGAGCCAACCGTTGCTGAAACAAAAGTCAAACCATAGCTCTCACCCAGAAAATAGAGAAATGGTTCAAAAACAGCCAGCATCACAAAAAGTTTCACATCCTCTCTTCTTATTCTTACGAATTTCTTCTTTATAAAGAGATAGGATGAAAGAAGTGCTACTGACATGACAAGCCTTAAAAACACAATGGTAACAGGCCTGAACGTCTCATTGGCCATTTTGAACCAGATAAAGGAGAACGACCAGAATATCATTGAGAGAATTACCGAGCCATATATCCTGATCCTGCTATTCATAATTGTTAATGGGAAATTTCATGGCGTGCGAAGATAATCTATAAAATTGTAATTGTTTAGCACCGCGGATAATAAATCTTGGGGCTTTGGTTATTCCCCGTTTCGAACGAAGTCGAAGAATTCAATGCCGAATTTGTTTATTTATCAGATATTTAATGGGTTGAAAAACAATAATATTTCGAACAATCTGAAAATAGCCTGATCCGGGATTTGGTAATGAAGGTTAAATTATTATATTTGCCGCCGCGAACGCTAAACTTTGACAGGCCTTAGTGACCAATAATTTCTAAAAACTTTCAACCAATGAAAATCCTGGTTTGCATAAGCAATGTGCCGGATACAACTACAAAAATAAAATTCACCGGAGAGAACAAATCGCTGGATCCTGCTGGCATTCAATGGGTAATAAATCCATGGGATGAGTTGTCGCTTACCCGTGCCCTCGAGCTGAAAGATGATCCTTCCACAGGGGTGAAATCAGTAACCGTGATACATGTCGGATTGGCAGGATCGGAGCCGACTATCAGGAAGGCTCTTGCAATAGGGGCTGATGATGCTGCAAGGATTAATGCCGAACCTTCTGATGCATATTATGTGGCCGGCCAGATTGCCGAGGTGGTGAACCGGGAAAAATACGACCTGATCATGTGCGGCATTGAATCCAGCGACTTCAATGGTTCAGCTGTCGGGGGCATGATAGCCGAATTTCTGGATATTCCTTCGGTTTCTTCGGTTTCATCAATTGTCATTACTGATGGTGCGGCTGTACTTACAAGGGAAATAGACGGAGGAAAGGAAGTCATTCATTCAGAATGCCCGCTGGTCGCAATAGTTCAGAAAGGGATTGCAAAGGAGCCAAGGATAGCATCCATGCGCGGGATCATGACCGCCCGTACAAAACAGATAAGGATCTATGAGCCTGCTGCTGTTGAAACGTTAACCGGGATAGCAGTTTTTGAAAAACCTCAGCAACGCGCCGCCTGTAAATTTGTTGACCCGGAAAATCCGGCTCAGCTTATCGACCTTCTTCAGAATGAAGCTAAAGTGATCTGAAAAAATCAAACCAGAAAAATATGTCAGTATTAGTCTATACGGAAAATTGGGACGGTAAATTCAAAAAACTTTCATTTGAACTTGTCTCATATGCCTCCTCATTGGCAGATCTTTTAAACACCACGGTGACAGCAGTCACGATCGGAGAAGCTGATGGGGACGAGCTGAAAAAACTGGGTGAATACGGAGCAGCAAAGATATTAGATATCACCTGTTCTCAGTTGACATTTCTTGATAATCAGGCATATGCAAAGATCATTGCTGAAACCGCCCAAACAGAGAACTCAGAAATCATCCTCTTTTCAAACAACAATACAGGAAAAGCCCTGGCGCCACGAGTGGCTGTCAGGCTTAAAGCAGGATTGGCATCAGGCGTCAACAAACTCCCTTCAGGTACCGATCCATTTGTAATAAGTAAAAGGTCTTTTTCAGGAAATGCCTATGCCCATATTGTTTTGAAGACTGCAAAAAAGGTCATTACGCTCTCTCAGAATTCCTATGATCTGATAAAAAAGCCAACGGGAGCTGTGCCTGTCACAGTTGAAGGTGCAATTGACGCTTCAGTTATTAAGACAAAAGTTTCGGAAACCCATAAACAAACAGGGAAGATAGTGCTGACCGATGCCGATATCGTGGTGTCCGGAGGCAGAGGCATGAAATCACCCGATAACTGGAGCCCTCTTGTTGAACTTGCCGGTCTTCTCGGAGGAGCAACAGCCTGCTCACGGCCGGTTTCTGATGAAGGATGGAGACCGCATGAGGAACATACAGGCCAGACAGGTAAGATAATTGCCCCCAACCTGTATATTGCAGTTGGCATCTCAGGAGCAACCCAGCATCTTGCAGGGATCAGCTCCTCCAAATACATTGTTGCTATTAATTCTGATAAGGATGCTCCTATCTTCGAAGCTGCCCAGTATGGGATAGTGGGTGATGCCATGAAGGTACTTCCCAGGTTGGTTGATGCTGTCAGAAGTATTAGGAGGTAATGAACAAAACTTCTGAAAGAACTTGCACTGAGATCCACCGGGATAGCACAGAGCCCCGCAGAGTTATTTCAATCATCCTCCGTGAAACTCTGAGCTCCTCCGTGGAACTCTGTGTTAGAAAAAAGTTATCTGCTCTGAAGTACCTGAGGTTTTCCCCATGCAATGGCTTTGAGGAACTCTGATTTCAAAAATTATCATCCCTGTTTAGACAAGTGAATTCAGAAACATAACTGCTCAGACCGGTAAAACAGAAAACACCTATCCAATGATCCGACAATTAATTTTCACTTCGGCACTTCTGATCACATTCGGGGTATTCATTTATACAATAAGAAGAATAGCCCGGTTTTTCAGTTTTACAAGGCCCGCATTTCCTGTGAGTGATTTTGGGAAACGGTTCAATATCATGATGAAAGTGGCATTCGGGCAGTCGAAAATCTTCAGAAAACCGGTTCTGGGATTTTTTCATGCTCTTGTTTTCTGGGGATTCTGCCTAATCCTGTTTGGGAGCATTGAAATGGTAATTGACGGTCTTGCAGGGACTGAGCGCTCTCTTGCCTTTCTTGGCCCTGTTTATGATTTTATTATAGCTTCAGGCGATATTTTTGGCCTTTTGGTGGCGGTCTCAATAATTATTTTTCTCATCAGGCGTCTGTTTTTCAATATCAGGAGGTTTAAGGGTGTGGAAATGAGGAAGAAGTCGCACATAGATGCAAATGTCGCCCTTACCCTTATTCTGCTGCTAATGATTTCACTGCTGACGATGAATGCAGGATATGTCGGATACAGCCTGTCAGAAGGGAAGGAGCTTCATGGTGTTTTCCCGGTAAGCAAGGTTCTGGCAGCACTGGCCGGAGGACTATCAACATCTGATTTCAGGCTGATGCATGAGATTTCCTGGTGGGCCCACATTCTTCTTATTTTCTTTTTCGCCAACTACCTGCCATATTCCAAGCATTTCCATGTCTTTATGTCGGTCCCTAATGTCTTCCTTTCGCGTCTTGGCCCCCTCGGAAAACTTGAGAACATGGAAAACATCACAAGGGAGGTCAGGCTCATGATGAATCCGGAAGCTGCATTTGCTCCCGCGGCAGATACCCCACCCGGGAGGTTTGGAGTTAAGGACGCCGAAGATGTTACATGGAAAAACTACTTTGACTCATTATCATGCACCGAATGCGGAAGATGTACCGAAGTATGTCCTGCAAATATCACCGGAAAAAAGCTTTCACCACGCAAAGTGATGATGGATCTTCGTGCAAGAATGAAGGAAAAAGGGCCTGAAATGATCAGTAAAGGCAGGGAATTCGATGATGGCAAGTCTCTCCTGAGAAACTTTATTTCTGAAGAGGAATTATGGGCATGCACAACCTGTAATGCCTGCGCCAGGGAATGTCCTATCAACATAAACCACCCTTCGCTGATAATTGATATGAGGCGTTACCTTGTTCTTGAGGAAGCCTCAGCTCCGGGAGAAATAAAAAGCATGTTCAGCTATATTGAAAACAACGGAGCGCCATGGCAATACCCCGCGGATGACAGGCTGAACTGGACAAGAGACCTTAAATTCGATGTTCCTGTCCTGTCTGAAATTTCAGGGAAAGGGGAAAAACCTGAATATCTTTTCTGGGTCGGTTGTGCAGGTGCATTCGACGACAGATACAGGAAAGTTATCAGAGCTTTTGCTGAAATCCTTAACCGTCTGGGAGTAAGCTATGCCGTGCTTGGTAAAGAAGAAACCTGTACCGGTGATCCCGCAAAAAGGGCAGGGAATGAACTGCTTTTCCAGATGCAGGCATTCCAGGTTATCGATATCCTTAATAAATATGAGGTTAAAAGAATTATTACAACCTGTCCTCATTGCTTCAATATATTCAGGAATGAATATCCCGGGCTGGGCGGTAATTATGAAGTAATAAACTATATTCAGTTTCTTAATGACAGGCTCAGGGACGGATCTCTTAAATTATCGGAAGGAGCATTTGATAATGTAAGGATTACCTATCATGATCCGTGCTATCTTGGAAGGGCAAATGAAATTTATTCAGAGCCGCGAACTCTTCTGAGAGCCGTTACCGGTGATCTTGCAGAGATGAGAAGCCACGGGAGTTCTGCCTTGTGCTGCGGCGCAGGTGGATCTCAGATGTTCAAGGAGTCGGAGAAAGGCGACAAGGAGATATTTCTGAGACGAACTGAAGATGCGCTTGAAACTGATGCAAAGATCATTGCGACAGCCTGCCCTTTCTGTATGACAATGCTGACAGACGGTCTTAAATACAAGAACCAGGAGGAAAATGTTAAGAATATGGATATTGCCGAACTGATTGCCAGGTCGCTTTGATACCCCGGTGTATAAATAAAATTAAAATACAATCATGGAAACCAGAGAAATTTTAAAAAGCGGAGAATTCCTTGTAAGAGAAGTCGACTGCAAAGATGTTTTTATACCTGAAGAGTTCGATGAGGAGCAGAAAATGATTGCCCAGACATGCAGGGATTTTCTTGATTCTGAAGTGTATCCAAATCTGCAGGCTGTTGAAAAGGGAGACAGGGAATTAATGAAGACCATCCTGAAGAAATCAGGTGATCTGGGGTTGATGGGAATTTCAATACCCGAGGAATTTGGCGGGTTTGGCCAGTCATTTGTTACCCAGATGCTGGTGGCGGAAACCACAGGCGCAGGCTATTCGTTCTCGGTGGCTTACATGGCTCATTGCGGAATAGGTACATTACCGATAATGTATTACGGTAATGAGGACCAGCGCCGGAGATATGTCACCAAACTTGCAACAGGTGAGCTGCTTGGTGCTTATTGCCTCACTGAGCCTGGGGCAGGAAGTGACGCAAATTCCGGTAAAACCAACGCAAGGCTTTCAGAAGACGGGAAGCACTATATCATCAACGGTCAGAAGATGTGGATAACCAATGCAGGCTTTGCCGACACTCTGGTAGTTTTTGCCAAGATTGACAACGACCGGGTATTAAGCGCATTCATTATAGAATCAAAATATCCGGGAGTGGTCATTGGTCCGGATGAACATAAAATGGGGATAAAGGGATCATCTACGGCACAGATCTATTTCAACGACGTCATGGTTCCGGTCGGAAATCTGCTTGGCAAAAGGGGAGAAGGTTTCAGGATAGCTCTCAGTATACTTCATATGGGGAGAATCAAACTTGGTGCGAATGTTCTTGGAGCAGCCAAGAAGGCTATCACTGATTCTGTAAAATATGCTAACGAGCGCAAGCAGTTCGGGGTCCATATCTCAACATTCGGAGCAATTAAGCATAAGCTTGCCGAACAGGTTATACGCCTTCTTGCTTCTGAATCAGCTGTTTACAGGGTCAGCAGGGATATAGACGATCTGATGGAAAAGTTAAAATCAGATTGCGGCGACAAGGGAAGAGCTTCTATAGAAGCCATCAGCCATTATGCCGTTGAAGCTGCAATATTAAAAGTCGTGGGATCGGAAATGCTCGATTTTGTTGCGGATGAGGCAGTACAGATATACGGAGGAATGGGATATTCTTCCGAAATGGATGTGGAAAGAGGATACCGCGATTCACGGATAAACAGGATTTTTGAAGGGACAAATGAAATTAACAGGCTTCTGGTCTCCGATACTGCAATGAAAAGGGCAATGAAAGGCGATTTCGACCTTTTTAGCGTAGCAGAAAAACTTTTTGCAGACCTTGAAAGCATAAACGACGGACATCCGGGAGACGAGGACTATTTCGCTGAGAAATACAGGTATCTGCGCAACTTCAAGAAAATAATCCTGCTTTGTATGCATGCTGCCATGAAGCAGTTCGGCAAAAACCTTTTGAATGAACAGGAGGTGATGAACAACATCACCGACATGATGATGGAAACCTATCTTTCCGAGTCGCTTGCATTAAGGATCGAAAAGCTGGAAGATCTCAGGGGAATAGTAACAGAGTACAGGGATATTCTTGATGTGAATATATATGATACGGCAGATAAAGTAAGAAAATCAGCAGCCGATGCTGTCTGGTCAACTGAAATGAAAGAATCAGTTCCGGGATTGATTAATGCATTAGAGCTGCTTGCAAAAGTTAAGGGTGTCAATGTAAAGGACTCCAGAAGAAGAATTGCCGACAAGCTTATCGCCGATAATATGTACAAGTTCTAGACCCTTGTGATCTGAGGCATACATCCGCAATGATTCTCTGCTTCAGTCCATGGTACTGTATTATTGCAAACAATCCTGCAACATCGGATCTATTTAAATATCAATGGTATAGTTGATATATATCACATTTAAAAATGACATATATCAATTATTCATGTGACAAAGAACATGCAATAAAAGCTAAAATTGCATCATGCTGGTTTCGATTAGTGCATATTCTGAGATATATTTGTGAAATCATTAACAAAAACCGAAAAATGAAATTAAAAGCTCAAATATCATTGCCCATCTTGATAAAGGTATTGTTTCTTGCCGGAGCTGCTTTATTCGCTTCATGTGAGAAATATGCCTATGAAGTTGAAACGATAGATCCCGAAGAACCAGTTCTGTTTCAGACCCAGATACAGCCTGTTTTCACGAATAATTGCGTGGTCTGTCACAAGGGATCGCGGGATCCCGATCTCAGGGACGGCAACTCTTACGCTGCCCTTTCGGAAGGTGGTTATGTGACACTGCCTGCCGAATCCAGCCTTTTATATACCAAAATTCTTGAAGGCAGTCACAAGTCATTTACGATCGATATCGAGAAGCAATTGATACTCACCTGGATAAAACAGGGTGCGCAGAATAACTAAAAAACCAAAAAACAATAAAAACCTGATAAGATGAAAAAGACTTTCCTATTGTTGTTCTTATTTGCCTTCATGTTTTCCATTTCGGCCCAGGAAGGAGAAAAGGCAAAAGAAAAATCCAAACCTGTCAGATTTACATTTGGAACAGGGCTGCTTATAGATAATCAGACTGTTGAAACAAATTTCAAAGGAAGCCTCGAATTGCAGATCCATCATAGGTTCAGCCTTATTGAAAATTATCACAATCTGTACGGGATTTACGGTGCAGCCAATACCAGGCTGGGCCTTAACTATGGAGTTACCGAACGCCTGATGGTGGGTGTGGGTACAACCAAGGATTATAAACTGCAGGATATTCAATGGAAATATCTTATCCTTCAGCAGACCGAAGACAACAGCATGCCAGTCTCAATGTCGTATTACGGGAATTTTGTGATCGATCTTCAGAAAAAGGAAGCTTTCGGACCCGTTGAGCGTTACAGGGATATTCACAGGCTTTCCTATTTTACCCAGCTTATTGTTGCAAGGAAATTCAATGACATATTTTCTTTCCAGGTCGCTCCTTCAGTGATTTACTTCAATGCTGTACCCCAGTATACAAATGAGTTAAAATACAAAAACCTGAACTTTGGACTTTCAGCCGGAGGAAAAGTAACCGTTAAGGGAGCTCACTCGATCCTTTTTGAATATGATCAGCTTCTTAATAAGCAGGAGCTTGATGAGCAGCCAAAGCCAAATCTTTCACTAGGGTGGGAGATCGGAACCGCAACCCATAATTTCCAGTTGTTCGTTGCCAATTATTCACAGATAATCAGCCAGCGTAACCTTGTATTCAATACCAACGACTTCAGGGATGGTGATTATCTGGTTGGATTCAATATTATTGTAAGGTTTTGATAACCTGTCAGAAAATGATGAAACCCGGCCTATTCTGGATCCTTATTACAGGTCTGCTTTTATTCCCGGCAAGGAACTTTGCAGCAATGTCTGCCAGGGATACGGAAAAGGTTAATGGGGAAACAGCAGACACATCGGAATTCGTTTCTGTCTATTTTGAGGACAATGAACGATGTTTTATCTGCCACGGCCAGAGCCGGTATGAATATGAAAATCCGAATCTTGGCAAGAAAGTCAGGGCTTTGATGTCAAATGAAAGAATTATTGACAGGAAGGAATTTTACGCCTCAAATCACAGAAGTTTCAGTTGCACTGATTGTCATTCGGAAATGTATACCGAATTCCCGCATGCCGGAGAGTTGCGGATGGAGCAGCGCTTCAACTGCATTGATTGTCATGGTGGTGATGATAACTGGTCACATTTTCATTTTGATGAGATCGAAATTGAATATCAGAACAGCGTCCATTTCGAGCTGGAAGAGGAAGGTTTTACCTGTTGGAAATGTCATGGACCTCACGACTACAAGATTTCGATCAGGAACAGTGAAAATCTTATGGAGACAATCCTTTATGACAATAATATCTGCCTGGATTGCCATTCCAATTTTTCACGTTTCCAGATACTTTCTGACAAGGAGGAGATAAATATTCTTGACAAGCATGACTGGCTTCCCAGTCAGGCAACTCACTTCAGAAACGTAAGGTGCATCGAGTGCCATACCCAGATAAATGATTCAATACTTGTTGCCCATCAGATAAATCCAAAGGAGGAAGCTGTAAAAAATTGTACCGAATGCCATTCCCGGAATTCATTGCTCATGTCGTCGCTTTATAAATTCCAGTCCAGGGAACAGCGGAAAGACGGATTTCTGAACGGCGTTATTCTCAATGAGTCGTATGTAATCGGTGCCAACAGGAATGAATATCTTAACCTTACAAGCGTGCTGATTTTCTTATTTACCTTAGGCGTTGTTGCCACTCATGTCGTATTCAGAATCATTAAAAACAGGAAAACTGATGAGTCATAAACTTTACCTGTATCCCAAATGGATAAGGGGGTGGCATATCCTCAATGCTGTATTGTTTCTGATACTTATCTTAACAGGGCTCAGCATGCAGTATTCCGATAAGGATAGAAATTTCATCATTGGATTCGCAAGTGCCGTAAAGTGGCATAATGTCGCCGCTATCATATTGACATTCAACTATATTTTCTTTGTAACAGGGAATCTTATTACAAGGAACGGCAGGTATTACAAAATTTCGAAGCAAAATTTCTGGTCAGATCTGCTGGCCCAGCTCAAATACTATGCGGCAGGTATGTTCAAGGGTGAAAAGCATCCTTACCCTGTAACCGAACTGCGCAAATTCAATCCGCTTCAGAAGTTCACGTATGTCCTGGCTATGTACCTGGCTATGCCTCTGCTTATCATTTCTGGGTTGGGATTATTCTTTCCTGAAATTACAGTAAAGAGATTTCTTGGCGTGAGCGGACTTATCTATACTGATATTTTGCATATCACGATGGGATTTTTCCTTTCCATCTTCATGATCATCCACATATATACATGCACACTGGGCGCAAAACCCTCTTCTCTGTTTAAAGGCATTATTACAGGTTACCATGAATCGGAAGAACACTGATTTTATACATTTCTTTAAATTGCACGATAATTGTGTTAATTAACCAGAACAAAAAAAATGATTATGAAAACAATTGGGAAGACTCTTGTCAAAGCAGTAATGGTAGTTGCCGGCATTTCATTTTTTTGTTTTTCATTGACTGCCCAGCAACCAAAACCATGGGATGTTCCTGCTGAATTTAAAAACATGAAAAATCCTGTTGCCAGGGGGGAGGAAAGCAATAAGGCAGGCTTGGCTATATATACTAAATATTGCGCATCATGCCATGGCAAAACTGGATTGGGTGATGGTGTCAAGGCAAGGATGCTTAAAGATTCTCCAGGTGATCTTTCAAAAGATTATTATCAGAACCAGACTGATGGGGAACAATTTTATAAAACAAAAACCGGCAGGAATGATATGCCGAAATATGAGGGCAAATTAAGTGACGAGAATATCTGGAATGTTGTAAACTATATGCGGACATTTAAAAAATAGGTACCCATAACTTTAGCCGGCTTTGATTTTATAAAACCTGATTAAGATTTATTTTAAAACAATATTTACCGGTGGGAATGAATTCGGTTTGAATTCATTCCCATTTTCATTTTCTTGTTATTTTAATCATAACCGGAGTTAGTAATGAATATTTTATTTAACTTTAGAAATAGAGTTGTTATGAGATTATGTTTTTATATGCATGATTATACGGGACTGGCGTTTTAAATACCTGGCTTAAGACAATACTACTTACCCTGAAATAACAAGTCATGAAAATTACATCATCAGGCAGGAATTGGATATCCATTATTGGATTATTAATTGCAGCAGTCAATCTGTCGCTGATAATTGTTTTGTTCATCATATCAACCATTTTTGATAAAAGCGCCACCTACCTCGGATTATTTATTTATCTGATCCTTCCGGGATTCATGCTTCTTGGATTAATAATGGTACCGGCGGGAATATTGATATCCAGAAAGAGGAAACTGTCATCTTCTCCTGATGGCATGAAAAGACTTCCAAATATCGATCTTAATAATCCTCAACACAAGAAAGCATTCATAGTCTTTTCCATAGTAACTGTAATATTTCTTTTTCTTTCAACCTATGGCAGTTTTGAAGCTTATCATCTGACAGAGTCGGTCGAATTCTGCGGTACTCTATGCCATAAGGTGATGGAACCTGAATATACTGCATATCAAAACTCTCCTCACGCGAATGTATCATGTGTCGATTGTCACGTTGGTTCCGGGGCTTCATGGTATGTCAAATCAAAATTGTCAGGTCTGTACCAGGTATATGCAACCATTACAAAAAGCTATGAGGCACCAATTGAAACGCCACTTCATGACCTGCGTCCTGCCAGGGAAACCTGCGAACGTTGCCACTGGCCACAGAAATTCTATTCGAGAAAGATCAATACGGAAAAGTATTTTCTGGCTGATTCACTGAATTCCGAATGGGATATCATATTGCAGATGAAAACAGGCCCTGAATATGAAGATCTTGGTTTTACAGAGGGGATACACTGGCATATTAATCCTGATGTTCAGATTGAGTATATTTCTGAGAATGATAAGAGGGAGGTGATTAATTATGTAAAATATACCGATAAAGGAACCGGGGAGGTAATAGTATACAGGAGTCCTGATATTGAAATATCTGACAGTGTAATGTCAGCTGCAGTTCCAAGGACAATGGATTGTATAGATTGTCATAACAGGCCATCTCATAATTATAATTCCCCTCCGGTATATTTCGACAGGGCTATGCTTACAGGTGGTGTATCCAGGGAGATACCATTTATCAAAAAGACGGCCATGGAAATTCTTGCAAATACTTTCACTGATCGGGATACAGCAATGATTCAGATCAGAGATCTGATCTTAAATTTCTACAAATCAGATTATCCAGATTACTTGTCAGGTAATAATGACAAAATTGAAAAATCAATCACTTCAGTTCAAAATGCCTTTTCACAGAATACTTTTCCTGCAATGGGGGTGAATTATAGTGTTTATCCTGATCATATAGGGCATCTCGAAACAGAAGGTTGCTTCAGATGCCATAATGATGCATTTGTTTCGGAAACCGGGAGGAGGATTACCCGTGATTGCAACATATGTCATACCATTGTCGGCCAGGGCAGACCAGGAACAATGAACTACTCCAACATCAGAGAACCGCTTGAATTTGTACATCCGGTTGACATCGGGACAGCTTGGAGTGAAGCCAACTGCTCTGAATGCCATAAATTCCTCTATTGACACATACACATATCAGGCATACCAGATCCCACTCATCTCTTTAAACGTCATGATTAATTATGATTTTTACAGACTTTTTCTAAATTTGCACGATTATTGTAATTAATACCGAAACTTAAAAATAGATCAGTTATGAAAAAGGCAAAGAAAATTATTATTGGTTCATTTATCGGCATTGCAGCATTGACATTCGTTTCATCAGGCCTTATGGCTCAGGAGAAACAGGCAAAACCATGGGAAGTTCCCGCTGAATTTAAAAATATGGCAAATCCGGTTGCAAAAACTGACGAAAGCGTTAAAGCCGGAATGGGACTTTATGTTAAGTATTGCGCATCATGTCATGGGAAGACCGGACTTGGTGACGGAGTAAAGGCAAGGATGCTCAAGGATTTTGCAGGTGATTTTTCCGGTGATTATTACCAGAACCAGACCGATGGAGAGCATTTCTACAAGACAAAATTCGGAAGGAACGAGATGCCGAAATATGAAGGTAAATTAAGTGATGAAAATATCTGGCACATGGTTAATTATATGAGAACATTCAAGAAATAATATATACGATCACAACAAAAAACAGAGCCGCCCGTAATGGGCGGCTCTGTTTTTTATCAGTGCGGCTTATTCTTTTCTATATTGCTGCAATTGAATTTTCAAGAAGCTTCTTGATATAGGGATAATTGTGAACGCCATGGCTTCCATCCCTTACAACCAGCTGGTAATTCAGAATAGCACCAAACTGTGCGTTCGTCAGGGCTGGCAATGCCGGGGTGCCAAACGCCGGGTTCTTCCAGTAACCTGTTGAATTGGATCCGGAGTCATAAATGTCAAAATACCCATGGTACAAATTATCCTCCGGATCCTTCTGAAGGATATCATGTCCGTTTCCGATGGCATTGATCTTTGCTGCCAGCTGGTCAAGCAGATCCTTTATGTCATCCTGTGCAGCAGTAAGAGTGGCACTTGAGGCGCTCATTGAGGTATGGCATCCTGTAGCATTGCAACCGCTGAAATTGCCTGCTGCAACAAAAGAGTGACCTCCTGTAAACCCTGAAGGTGACGCCATGTGGCAGGAGGAGCAGGAAGCACCGTTTTTGTGTGCTGAATTTTCATATCCTGTGCCAAACTCAATTCCTCCTGTACCTGATGCCATTGCAGCCTGAGTACCGTAGTGAACGCCGGACCGGAATGAGATTGAGGACAGGGTGTAATTTGCAGTAGGTTCAGATATGAGTTTTGAATAATCAATCAGGGCCCCTGAAGAAGCTGTTATAGGCCTGGGCTGATGACATTTGGCGCAGAGATTGGCGGATGTCTGGGTGAAATTGATTGATTTTGATCCTCCCCACATTGTCATAGGTACTGCAGCAGTTGTTGCCAGAGGCAGGAATTCGGTTGCAGCATAATTGGTGTGAAGCGAACTATGGCATGTGAAACAGCCTATTTCACCGGGGAATGACAGGGTTGAGGCACTTGCCACATAGTTATTGATGAATTTTGTAGGATCGGAAGGATTGACGGTAATGGTTGCAGGCGTGTTTTTCTTTACAACATCAAGAAAACCCTGGTTTGAATGACAGGGTGCACAATTGTTCCGTGTCCCTTCCTCAAAGGCTTCACCCAGGAAATGCGTAGAGTGCTTGTACTGATTTGCAACGGCAATTACACCGTCGCTGTTGTGGCACAGCTTGCATGTCTCGTTTGCATCGGCCCCGTCAGCACCGTCACTTCCATCAGCACCGGCAGGGCCCATCGGTCCTTCACAGGCTGAAAACAAAAATGCTGCTGCAAAAATAATCGTAAACAATCTCAGAAGATTTTTCATAATATCAGGTTTTAGATAGTTTTCCAGCCGCAATGTAGCAAAAGGTGGTTTTAATCGGTTATCAAAAGAGGTGTTATTTGCAATGTTTTGCATTGATAAATATCTATCAGAAAGTTGATAAATGTCAATAAAAACAATAATATTTGTTAATTGTTATATTTGTGACTCTTTAGAAGAGCCTAATATTAATTAAAACCATAAACCATCATGTCAGAGAAAGAACCAATGGAATCAGGAAAAGCAAATCCCTTAAGGTGGAAAAACTTCCAGCACCTTTCAAAACATGAGTTGCAGCTGATTAATGAAAACAGATATGAGGCAACTTTCAAGGCCGGAGAAGTTATGCTTAAGCAGGGCTCTCAGGCATCCAGTGTATTATTCCTGATTTCAGGAATGGCTAAAATTTATACAGAAAGCGACAGAGGAAAGAACTTTATTATTGAAATTGTTCAGCCCGGTACGCTGGTAATGGGTCCGGGTGCTTATGTCAATTCAAGAAACACTTTTTCAGTTGCAGCGCTGAATCCTGTACAGGCATGCTTTATAGATTTCAATACTTTTCGCCAGCTGGTAAAAGCAAATAATGCATTTGCAGAAAGCCTCCTCGAAGATTTATGCATGAAATCCTTGAATTCACAGACTAAAATGGTGAACCTTGCACAGAAAAAAATGCCTGGCAGACTTGCAGAAGCTTTGCTCTATTTCGCGGATGAAGTATTCCGCTCTGATGAATTTGAACTACCGCTTACAAGGTACGAGCTTGGAGAAATGACAAATATGGCCAAGGAAAGCGTGGTGAGAATACTGAAGGAGATGGACGAGTCGGATGTTATCAGCTCCAGGTCTTCCTCAATCAGGATCCTCGACAGGCAAAAGCTTGCACTTATTTCTGTGAAGGGTTGAATGCAATGATTTAATCTAAGGGGTAACAATATCTTATGAAACCCGCATATTTGACTAAAAAACAAACACATAATTAACATAATTCATTTTCAACCGGGGTTGCGGACCCGACGAAGTCAATCATGTGTGGTTCCATCGGGCCAATTAAAAAATATTATCTACTGATGAAAATTTTCAAATTCCTTTTCTCTCCTGTTTTTATGGGAGTAATGTTTATTGTTTTTGCAGTTTCCATGGCTGCTGCCACCTTTTTTGAGAATGATTACGGATCAGCAGCTGCCTATGATACTTTTTATGATACCCGCTGGTTCGAGTTCATCCTTTTGCTTCTTGCCGTAAACCTGGCGGGGCAGATATTTGTTCTGAAGCTGTACAGGCGATCAAAGCTAACGGTTTTCCTGTTCCATATGGCTTTTATCATCATACTGGCCGGAGCCGCCATAACCAGGTATTTCGGATGGGAAGGATCGATGCATATCAGGGAAGGGGAAGATCAGAACAAGTGCTATTCAAATGAAAGGTATATCGGATTTGAATTAAAGGATAATTCAGGAAAAATACTGGAAACCCGTTCCGAAAAATATTCAGTGTCAGCACATTCTGCCGGCAGGTACAGGGAAAAACTTATCGTTGACGGGTTGGAGCATGAACTTGTCCTTTCAAAAATAATTGCCAATGCCACTGAATCCATCACGGAAGATCCTGATGGAGAACCTTTAATCTCACTCGTGGCAACAGACAATACCTCAAAGGAAAAAATGATCTTCAGGAAGGGGGATGTCAAGCGGTTTAAAGGTATTTCAATCGGATTCTTTCCTGCTGAGGAGACTGACATAAAGATCACTTCCGATTCCTCCTTGTTTTTTATCCAGTCCGGTCGCCCTATGAATATTGCGAGCATGATGACCCAGGAGTCAAGGATGGTAACCGCTGATGCTGCTGTCGAACTGAAACCGATGCAGATCATTTCAATTGAAAACATTAGGCTTGTGCCTCAGAAAATGGCATTTAAGGGATCTGTCAGTCCGGTCGCGGCAGACAGGGATATGGAAAATACCGGCAGGAATGTTTTTGTATTCGACCTGCTTTCCGGAAACAAGGTAAAGGGTACGATAAATATCTGGGATACAGGTTTGGAGGGTATGGCTTCCGGGACAGCCTCATTTGGTGGTGAAACACTTGAAGTTTATTATGGAACACTTGAAAAAGCTCTTCCTTTCAGCATTTATCTTAATGATTTCGTGCTTGACAGATATCCGGGCTCAAACAGTCCATCGGGTTATAAGAGCGATGTGCTGCTTACCGACAAAGCTGAGGGGATTGAAAAACCATATGTTATTTTTATGAACAATGTACTGAAATACAAGGGTTACAGGTTTTATCAGTCATCCTATGATCCTGATGAGCAGGGTACAATACTTTCGGTAAATAATGATCCTGCAGGGATGATTGTCACTTACACCGGATACGCACTTCTTTTTCTTTTCATTATTCTTTCGCTTATAAACAGGAAATCTGCATTGAACACTGTGCATTCAGGCTTCTGGGGTTCAGCCCTGAGAAAAAAGCTTCCATTGATAATGATTTTTATCCTCCTGGCAGGGCAGGGTGAAATTAAAGCTCAAAAGCTTGTACCTGACAGAAAATCAGCAGAAGAATTCGGAAAAATCCTTGTTCAGGACCAGAAAGGGCGGACAGAGCCGTTGTTCACTCTAAGTAACGATATTCTGAGGAAAGTGGCGAGAGAGAATAAACTTGAAGGCCTTGATCCGATGCAGGTCTACCTTGGAATTTATTTCGATTTTGAAAGGTGGAAGGACGTGCCAATGATTAAAGTCTCCAACAAGGAACTTCAGGGTATCCTTGGAATAAGGGGGAATATGGCATCTTTCTCTGATATAGTTGAAATTGACAAGGATGGCACTTATAAACTTTCGGATCTTGTAAACAAATCCTATTCAAAGGCTCCGGGGGCGAGAACAAAGCTCGACAAGGAGATAATGAAGGTGGATGAAAGGGTAAACATAGTATACATGATTTACACCGGCGGTTTCCTGAAAATCTTCCCCGGAAAGGAGGGCACCCACGACTGGGATAATCCTCAGCAGGCTGTAAGAAATGCGGCAGGGAAAGAGGACTCATTGTACCTTCAGAATGTGATACCCATGTTTGCCGAAGCAATACGCACAAACGACAGATCGGCAGCCTCGGCTATTTCCGGCTCGATTATGGAATACCAGGAGAAGTTTGCAAAATATGATCTTCCGCCCACGCTAAAGACAAAGGCTGAACTGCTTTATTACAGGCTTATGATCTTCGAAAGGCTTTTCCCATTCTATGCCACCATAGGCATTGTTATGCTGATAAGCCTCCTGATAATGGTTATCGGGGGAATAAAAACGGATACTTTCATATTAAAAGCATTGAAATGGCTCCTTTTTGGCGGATTCGTTTTTCATACGCTGGGTTTGGGTTTACGGTGGTATATTTCAGGCCATTCTCCGATGAGCAACGGTTATGAATCGATGATCTTCATTTCCTGGGTCACCCTGCTTGCAGGCTTGATTTTCAGCAGAAAGTCTGATTTCACCCTTTCGGCTACAGCAGTCCTTGCCTCGATGACACTGTTGGTGGCACATCTGAGCTTTATGGATCCGGAAATCACCAACCTTGTCCCTGTTCTCAAATCTTACTGGCTCACACTGCATGTTTCGGTCATCACCGGAAGCTATGGATTTCTGGGACTGGGAGCAATACTTGGGATTATTACCATGATCCTGCTTTCCCTATCGGGTGAAAGGAACAGGGAGAGAATCTCAGGTACCATTGATGAGCTTACCGTAATCAACTTTAAATCGGTTACCATTGGTCTTTACCTGCTTACTATCGGGACTTTCCTGGGAGCCATCTGGGCAAATGAATCATGGGGACGTTACTGGGGATGGGATCCCAAGGAGACATGGTCGCTTATCACGATTGTTGTTTACACTCTTGTTACTCATTCGAGGATGATACCCGGGCTCAGGGATATTTATTCATTTAACCTGCTGTCGCTGATTGCCTTTTCGTCAGTGCTCATGACCTATTTCGGGGTAAATTACTATCTGTCGGGATTGCATTCATATGCAGGGGGTGATCCGGTGCCGGTACCGGGGTTTGTTTATGTTTCAGTTGCCGTTATTGCAGGATTGTCGGTGGCTGCCTATATGAAATACAGTAAATGGGAAAAGCAGTAATTAGAATGAGGCTGGCTCAAAGGGTAGCACAATGTTGCACTAAGATCTTTTGAGACAGCCTCAGGCTTTATTGTTTGGGGTGGAAGATGGGACTCGAACCCACGACCTTCGGAACCACAATCCGACATTCTAACCAGCTGAACTACATCCACCGTTTCAGGCTTGCAAATTAAGCCCAAAATTTCCATTTAGCAAAATTTTGAATTTATTTTCTGCCAAATCAGTGCAATTGCTATCTTTGGGCCGGTTCTTAAAAGATGAACATCCTGCACAATTTTGTTCTGTAAGTCATGTTTTCAGGAAGACCCTTTGATGCCTTTTTCCCAAAATTCCGGAAGATAAATCTGATAGATAATATTTCAGGGTTGCAGCTTTTCCAGCTGATGCGGTTTACAGTCTTCCTGATAATCAGTATAGTATTCACAAAAAGCCATCTCACAAGGGCTGAGATCGGTTCATGGGAGATGTTCCTGTTCATTTCAGGCCTGATAAGTTTTTTCTGGGTTACCGGCATAATTCAGTCGCTGCTTCCACTGTACCACCGGAACAAGACCTACCGCAAGATCGGCGATAACGGTGAAGGCAAATCACCCGAGATATTCAATGCATTTATTCTTCTGTGCCTCTTCAGCCTGATTTTTTTCGGGATGGGACACTCCATAAAAAACCATTTTTCGGTATTCAATATCTCAGGGAACGTGCCATATCTAAACCTGCTGCTGCTTTATCTTCTCCTGAGCAACCCGGTCTGCCTTATTGAATACATATATTTGCTTAATAATCGCTCATACAGGATCTTTCAGTATGGTGTCTATACATTTTCCCTCCAGCTTATTCTTGTTATCACACCAATAATCATAGGAAAAGATATAATATGGTCCATTTACGGATTGCTGGTGATCACAGGTATAAGATGGATCTGGCTTATTATACTTCTCAGAAGGTACACTGAAATGCAGATCTCGATTAAATTCATGAGGGAGCACCTTTACCTGGGATTTCCGCTTATTCTTACTTCACTGATAAGCGGATCGGCACAATATACTGATGGGGTCATCATCTCTGCAGTTTACCGTGATCCGGGAATGTTTGCATGGTTCCGTTATGGGGCAAAGGAATTTCCGCTCGTTCTGATGCTTGCAAACGGCCTGAGCAATGCAATGCTCCCCGAGTTCTCAACTAGGACAAGAATGAAGGAATCACTGGCCAGGATAAAATTCAAATCCCGCCGGCTTATGCACCTGTGTTTCCCTGCAACAATGTTAATTATGCTGTTTGCACGGTGGATTTACCCGCGAATGTTCAGCCCGGAGTTCCAGAAAAGCGCCGACATATTCCTTATCTATTCCCTTCTTGTGATCCCTCGCCTTGTATTTCCTCAGACGGTGATCGTAGGCAGGAAAAAAACACATATAACCCTTATTGCTGCAATCCTTGAGCTTGCACTCAACATACCCCTGAGCCTTCTTATGATAAAGTGGGGATACAATATCGTTGGAGTGGCCCTTGCAACATTTATTGTCTATACGGTAGGAAAGGTCTTTCTCGCCGGGTATCTGTGGGTAAAAATGAAAATCAAACCGACAGAATACATACCTCTTAAAGTTTATTTGCTGTATTCATTCCTGCTCGCAGCATTGTTTGTGCTTATTGACCACAGGATAATAGATATTCATTAAAAGGAAAAAGGACGACGCAAAAAGCTTTTACCTCCAAAGAATTGCATTGATCATATCATCCTGTCAGGTTGATGCATGAACACGGGAGCCTGAACCCTCAATTGATTCAAGTACGGCTTTATTTTAAAAATCTTTTTATATTTGCCCTTGCAGTGCATGGCGAAATTATTCTGTATAAGCATTTTGTTTAAACTGTCCGTACTAAATAATCATTATGCAAATTTTCCAGGTTACAACTACAAAGGACAAAAAGGAATTCTTAAATTTTCCAAAACGATTATATAAGGGAGATCCCTTCTGGGTATGCCAGCTTGATTCGGAGCTTGAAGCCCTCTTTGATCCTGAAAAGAACTATCTGTTCAGACAGGGAGAGGCAAGCAGGTGGATCCTTAAAGATAACGATGGCAAAACTATCGGCCGTATAGCTGCATTCATTGACACGGTAAGATCAGCAGCTTATTCTCAGCCCACAGGCGGTATTGGATTTTTCGAAGTGATTCACGACAAAAATGCTGCTTTCATGCTTTTTGATACGGGAAGGGAATGGCTGGAGTCAAAAGGGATGGAAGCGATGGACGGCCCTATAAACTTCGGTGAGAACGACAATAACTGGGGACTGCTTGTTGAGGGATTCATGCAGCAGGGTTATGGAATGCCATATAATAAGCAATATTACAGGGACTTTTTTGAAGAATACGGATTCAGGAATTATTTTGAACAGTATTCATATCACAGGGATGTAAGGACACCCGATAATAAGATAGTGGAGTTTCCACCCCGGATAATGAAGATAGCCGAGTGGCTTACAAAACGGCCGGGATATTCATTTCGTCATTTTGAATTTGGCAGGAAGGAGAAATTTCTTAATGATCTTGCTGAAATATATAATGCAACATGGAAGGCTTTCAAGGAAGATTTTACACCCCTTGACCCTGAATTGCTCGACTCTTTGTTTAAAAAGGCAAAACCTGTTATTGATGAGGATATAATATGGTTTGCGTATTTCAACGATAAACCCATCGCATTTTTCATCCTTTATCCCGACCTTAACCAGATCCTTAGGCGCTTCAACGGGAAGCTTCACCTGATAA
>CAZTDW010000010.1:0-37397 GCA_964611835.1 uncultured Rikenellaceae bacterium
AAGCTTATTTTGAGACCAGGACATTCTGGAATAATCCGACACCTCTTCCCCAATCGTATTATAACTGGATGACCGGAGCTGCCGTAGTAACCGACGACCTTGAATTCTTTTATCCGGGAAATCAGGAGATAGGGCATGGAGGTGAGCATGGATTATGGCCTGTGGATAAAGAAGGAAGATATATAGCACTGTATCGTAACAATAATTTCGGTTCCAGCAAATCATATCATGTGGTAGGCGAATTCAATGATTTCATGGGTGGTTATTATCACAATTCAGGCTTTGGATTTGGTCACTGGGCACTCTACGAAGAGATGCCGGGACATAAACTATGGCTGTGGTCGCTGGCAAGAGACGGTGGCATATGGGAAGATCTTCTTACAGACACTGACGGTCAGTATATGGAATTTCAGGCAGGAAGACTTCATAATCAATACGGAGGCTCATCAAACAAGACTCCGATTTCCCAGGTGCCTTTTATGCCCGGACTTACCGACAGGTGGACAGAAATCTGGTTCCCGGTCAAGGAGATTGGAGGTATTTCTGATGTCTCACCATCAGGAGCACTTCACGCAAAACATGAGAACGGAAATCTCCAGTTCGGCGTAAACTCTTTTGCCTTTACAGAAGGCACTATAACAATAAAGTCAGCCGGAAAAGTGATCTTCAGGGAAGATGTTAAATTCAAACCAATGGATGTGTTCAAAAATTCGGTTCCTCTCGCAGCCGGAGCTGATTATGAAATATCAGTTGAGGGTATGGACCTGAAGTTCAGCCCATCGAAAAAGAACTTCATATCGCGCCCATTCATTTCAAACATGCCTACAGACAAGGTGACTGCCTCAGCTGTTTACCAGGAAGGGATGGAACACAAGGAGAACAGGAGCTACCGTATTGCAAAGACACTCCTGAAAAAAAGCCTTCAGATGGATCCCCTGTACACTGATGCCATGGCAGCACTCTCGGAGCTGTATTACCGGAGCAATCTTTACGATTCCGCACTTTATTATGCGAATAACGCGCTGCAGATGGATACATATCATCCTGCGGCAAATTTTATTGCCGGATTGACATACAAGGCAAAAGGCAATCTGATCGACGCTGTTGAATCGCTTGGCTGGGCAGCCAGATCGACACAATACAGGTCCGTGGCCTACTCGCAGATGGCAGCCACATATCTTCAGCTTAATGACATTCAGCTTACACGGCACTACGCAAATCTTTCACTCGATTTTGAGCGCAATAACTTCAACGCTTTGCAGATACTGGCAATAATGTCGAGGAAATCAGGAGAAACAAATAAAGCCGATGAATATTTAAAAACCATAAGCACCCTTGATCCGCTAAGCCATTTTGCCGATTTTGAGAGATATCTTCTCCGTCCCACAGCAGAAAACGAAAAGCTTTTCAAATCAACAATTACAAATGAATTGCCATATCAGACCTATCTCGAGTTAACCATGGTCTATATCGGCATGGGACTTAAGGAGGATGCCCTGCAGGTGTTGGAAAAGGCCCCTTCACATCCCCTGATTACGGTATGGAAGGCATACCTGAAAAATGACACTTCCATCCTTCAGGAAGCCGCCATTGCATCCCCTGCTTTTGTCTTCCCTTACAGGACTGAGACGGTTTCTGCTCTCGACTGGGCAGTCTCGAAGAACAGCACCTGGAAGTTCAAGTACTATCTTGCCCTTAATTATGCAGCAATTCAGCGTGATGATGATGCGATGAGACTTCTCAGTCAATGCGGTACAGAGCCGGATTATGCACCCTTCTACCTTGCACGCGCCGCCATGCTCCGGCCAATGACCAATGAACAGGTACTCAGTGATCTGCTTGCTGCCCAGAAAATCACTCCCGATGACTGGCGAACTGCTGTCAGGCTTATCGACTATTACGAGAGAAATGGTGACGACAAGACAGCCCTTACAATTGCCACAAATGCATATAAAAAGGACAGGGAAAATTCAATTGTCGGAATACGCTATGCACAGGCCTTAATCAACAACGGACAGTATTCCGCAAGTCTTAAAGCCCTTGAAAGCATGACCGTTCTCCCGAATGAAGGAGCAAGCATCGGAAAGGTTGTTTACGAACAGTCAGCTCTTTTCCTTGCGATGGATATGATGAAGAAGAAAAGGTACAACGAGGCATTAAAGTATATAGAAAAATCCAAATCCTATCCTGAAAACCTTGGTGTTGGAAAACCCTATGAATCCGATACACGGCTCCAGGATTACCTTAAGATCAAATGCCTGGAGAAGATGAACAGGAAAAATGAGATACCTGAAATAACCAGATCGGTTGTTGATTTTACTAAGAAGAGGATGGGATATCCTTCACTCAGCAACCTTCTTGCGGTACGCCTGCTGAAAGATCAGGGCGATTCAGCAGCTGCAAACGATCTTATTCAGAAGATAAGGAGTTCAGAGAGGGCTGATAATCCTGTTAACAGATATATTATTGCAGCAGCCGGGAATGATCAGGCAGCAATCAGCGAGCTTGAAAAGAGACTGGAAGGAAATCCTGCATTCCAAATCTTGAAGAAACTGGAAGAGGTTACGAAATAATATTTAAAAAGTTGAACAGGAGGCTGTATCAAAAGCTTATAAACTGCATTTATTCCTTGGAGGCCTTCGTGTGCTTACCTTTGTGATCCTTTGTGGTTAAGTGATTTATGTTTTACCACGAAGGTGCTCTAGGGGTAGCACTAAGGTACCCAAAGGACTTTTGATTCAGCCTCCTTTTTTTGTGTCACTCAGTTTACCAGATTATCTGTGATATTTATTGCCAGATAATACTATTCTTTCTTAAAGCCTGAAAAAGATCTTTCTTTTGTAAAGGTAATAGCACATATACCATACCATTCCGGCCACTACAGTGGTTGTTATTACATTAACAGTAACACCGTCGGTCCAGAAAAACAACCGTGAAGTGAACGGCTCAGCCATGCTCCGGAGAAGATGTTTTCCACCCAGATTGGAAAAGAGGTAGATGAAAATCGCATTCATTCCGGTAATTGCGAAAAACATTGCAACCCTGTTGAATTTCATTATGTCGATTAGCCAGTAGGAAAAAGCCAGGGCTATAAGGCACCATCCTCCGCTTGCAAGAATGAATGAACTGGTGCATACCCTTTTAATAATAGGTATATACGGGTCCATGCAATAGCCTGCGATAACAGCCATAATTCCAGGGATAAGCAGGATCAAAATCTTTTTTAAATGGGGTAGTTCCTTCATCAACAGCTTACCTGCAAGAACTCCCCAGATAGTATGGGCTGTGGTTGGTATTGCATTAAAGGCAACCCATCGGTCGTGGCTTACATGACCGGTGAGCATCACATCAACCCATGATCCGAAATTATGGTCAGCCGTAAATGGCTGGTTAAATCCTTCCACGGGCCAGGTGCGATAAAGGACATCCGAAACTAATATCATGATAAAGGAGATCAACAGCTGGAGCTTAAAGTCTTTCCTGATGATAAGGAATGCAAAAAGATATGTGAAAGAAAGCTGTGCGAGCACGTTCGTAAAGCTGAAATAATCTTTATCTGAACCCAGCATAAAGCCCAATACCAGCAGCCAGAATGACCTTGAAACAGCATGCCTGAGTGACTTGCTCCAGTTATCGCCTCTGGCGAGTCGCTTTGAAAGGGAAAAGGGCATTGCTACACCAACGATAAACATAAAGAAAGGCTGTATAAGGTCCCATGCATAGAGGCCATTCCAGTCGGCGTGCTCTAGCTGCTTGCTCATAAAAGCTATTATCGCACCTCCCCTGTTGTTTTCGGCAAGCTCATGAAATACCCCGGTGATCCCGGTTACCAGCATAAACATGGTAAAACCACGAAAGAAATCGACCGATAAAACACGGTTTTGTTCCTGAACGGACTGAAGAGGTGTACTCATTATGTATTGAATTTAATTTTCCTGACTGCGATAACCAAAATCTTCATTAATTAACATAAGTTGCCAGCAACCAGCAACTTGAGTTAATCAGAAGGTTAATTATCTTTATGGGTCTCGATGAGTTCTGCAAGCTCTTTCCTGTACTCCTCAAATTTGTAGCCTCTGCCTGACCAGCTTACATCATTAAGCTTTGCTGCATCCCACACTCCTGCAGGGATACAATTATTTACGATCTTTTCAATTTCTTTTTCCAGTCCCATTTCCCTTGCAAGCCAAAGGTATTCATAATCCTGAGCCCCTCTTCTCCAGTTTTTTGCCCTGATTGACGACAAAGGGCCGTCGAGATTTCTGTCCTCTTCGGGGAAGAGTGCATCTTTCCCGGGATAAAGGAAAGTGCCGTCACCATTGATCCTGTCTTCGTATGTGAGTGGATTTACGAAAACGTTGAGGTTTGTCCAGAAGGTTGTTGACCAGTAGAAGTACTGATCGATATTATATTTCCAGGCAACCCATGGCATTACACGGAACTCTGTCGCATCAGCGTCGCTTACCACAGCTCCCATTCCCGGTCTGTATCCGTTATAGATCCCAAATTTGCGTCCGGCTGCCCTTTCCTCTGCTACTATTTCGGATGTCAGGTTCAAGGTCCATTCCTGTGCGGAGATCGACCAGAAATCGACATGTCCTTTCAGCACCGGGATTACTTTGTTTGTCACCAGGGTCGGAATATTCCTGCCGGGTCCGGGGTTACTGTGAGTCCAGTTGGACTGCATCCTGATGGTGTCCATTGAACCGGTCCCTTTGGCTCCCGTTGGTCCCTTAAAGTCGGGTTCATCAGGGAACAGGTATTTATGGCGTTCCACTCCGGGGACATTCTTTATGAACCAGTTTTCCCAGGCATCAGAACCTGCCCACCAGTCCTTTTTGTTCATATTCTTTACGCTCCCACCGTACTCGTCGGGGAACCCCCCGCCATAACCTATTGAGAATGTGCTGTTGCCAATATTAATGCCTGGTCCGGAGTACCCGTTTGCCTCATTATAAGCTTCTCCTGTGAGATACCTTTTATAATACAGATCCATTTCTTTAAGGTTGTCAACACCGCAGACAAGATCAAACCGGTGACGATGGGCAAGCTGGTGGTATTTCAGGTCGAGTCTGTAAAACTCATCGCTGTTATTTTCAATTTTATGGCGCCTTGCAATATATCCGGGATAGTAGCCAAACATGTTTTTAAGGTGCGTGGTGTCTGAAAGGGCGAAATCATATACCCTGATGCTGACAGGAATGGTCTTGTATTTTTTCCCGGCAACTATTATTGCAACATCTCCGGAATAGTTCCCTGCTACAGCATTTTCAGGGATAAGAATATCGACCCAGACGCCCTGATTCATTTCGGGTTCGATCCTGAAAGGAGCTCCTCCCTTTCCGGACGGAGCCGAAAAAGGAATAAGGCAATCGGGAACCCATCCCGTATAATAGGCCGGGGGAACAGCGGTTTCAGAGAAAAACCATAACGGGGGTGAACGCTTTACCATGTTAAGGTAGTGCTCCGTAAAGAGCTCAACATATTTACCCCTGTAGTCGAAGGGATCGGAAGGTGACGCTTCTGATCCAGGGATTACCGAGTTGCCGTTTTTCAGATCGCTGACCTTGACATCTACCTGATCAACACCTGTTTTATCAGCCTGAATAATGATCTGAAAGGCTATAATTTCATTTCTGGCTCCGAAGAGATTGACAGCATTATTATTCCATACTGCATTTGCCGGATCTGAAGAGAGGGAATTTGAGGTATCTTCCTTTTTGATCTTTTCACCGTCATCAATTACCCATACCCTGCTGATTCCTGAAGGAGGTCCGCATGATATCATACCTGCAATCATCAGGACAAGCATGGTGGAAAATATTTTTCCCGCTTTAGAAAGATTGGATTTTCTCATGTTCAGTTTATTTTGATTAAAATGGTCAATAGCCTACTGTAAGGGTTCCGACAGTGTACCATCCATCAGTAGTTTTTCCCTTGTTGGCAATGGGGATTACATGATCGATCGAACTATGAAAGACAACTCCCATTTCAAGGCTGTAATTGCCGGTTTTTACTTCATTTGGTATACTGTAATCGACTGAAATGCTTTTTTCCCCCGGCAGCCAGCCCCTTATGGTAGTGTCAGTTATTGTGACGCCATAATTATTTCCATTGCTGTCCTTCATTCTGAATGCTATCCTGTGGTCACGGTAGGGAGGTGCAATTCCCAGGTTTTCCCAGGTCATTGAAATGGTAATTTCTGATCCGGGCCCGGCATTTCCCGGATAATCAATGTCTCTCAGTACCAGTCTGAATCCGAGTTTCATTACAAGCCTCTCGATCTCGGGCAACCAGTTTGCCGGTATATAGTGTGATTTGTTCTGGATCAAAGTGGCATGCCATGCAATCGCATCGTCGACAACGCTTTTCGGTGGTGTAGAATAACCTCCAAAGGTGCCGCAAGGTTCAAGAGCCACGGTACCTGTTTTCCATCCATCAGGCATCATTTTTACCATCGGCCAGTATGAGTCACTATGATGGTTCCAGCTAACTCCAGGGCCCTCTCCGTTACCCCAGCAGTCGCCTCTCCATGCTGATCTTCCTTTTGAGCTGGCATACAGCACATTGTCTTTGTCATCCACCAGTGCGGTAAGAGGAGTGTTTGGAAATACTTCATAGTAAAGGTCGATGATCTTTTTTCTTGTTGCATCACCAGGCATCAGCTTAGGATCACAGTAATTATGCCATTCACCCCACAAGCCTACAGAGCCTATATCCACCAGCGCCAGATCGGGATGTCCGTCATATCTGCTGCCCAGCGCTCTTATCAGCTTTTCATGAAGATCCCAGACAACAGCCTCTTCAAGGTCAACCTCATAATGGGCTCCTTCCTCCGGGCATTCGGAAAAAGTGTACTTTATACCTTTATCGATCAGCCACTGCGGAATTGTTCCTTCATGACCGGGCCAAGATAACATAACCCTGAAAGCCAGGGCCTGATTGGCCTGCCGGCAGCGTTCAAGCCACTCGTCTATCATATCGAAGGCATACTGGCCCTCGGAGGGCTCAAGGTCGCCCCAGGTCCACCGCATATAGGCACATCCCGACTTAAACGGAAGCCCTGCAATCGAAGGGTCATCCTGGGCTGTTCTGAAAAAGGTCTGCCAGCCTACTCCGGGTATCTGGAGGAATCCTTTATCTTCCTCAAGGATTCCTCTTCCCGTTTTTTCCTTTGGTGAGCAGCTTGTCGAAATGATAATGATCAGGGAAATAACTGAAAGATTAATTATTCCTGAATAACATCGTGAGAGAGCATTACTGTCCATATCTGTTCCTGTTACACTAATAAAAGTAATCATTAGAGAATCATTGCTTCTCGTTTTTCAGCCTTACTATTTCTGAAGCGATCTTCTCCCTGACCATTTGAATCTGTTTTGGATCTTCAGATGAAGCCCACCAGTTCGGTGCCACCTCTGAAACCAGAGCTGTAACCTTTTCCCTGTCGGAGAGCTGTTCAAGCAAGGCAAAATATTCCCAGTCCTCCATTGAATCGCGTACGTTTTTCAGACGGATGCATGGTACAGGGCCATCTATTCCACAGGGGACGCCGGGATAAAGGAAATAGCCGCCCCCGTTGAACTGATGCTCCGATTCTGAAAATGCAGGCAATATCCATGGATCCATTATTCCTGTACGTGAATCGCTTATCTGTACTGACGACCAGTAAAGGAGTCCGTTGATCCTGTATTGCCAGTTGATCCATGTGGGTGTTCGGTAGGAGGTGAGAAGGGCATCGATATGCCAGTATGGGGAATCATAGTCTTTCAGCTTTTCATATTCAGGGTGATACGGAGGAGTCCTCTGTGAAAGTGCTGTATATGACCACACTTCGTCGCCGTGTGCGATCTTTTCATCGATCGATTCGCGGTGGATAAATGCCCACAGGGGACACCAGATATCAACTGCCGGATCGATATCGGGCCATTCGGGTTCCTGTTTGTAAGTCTGTTCAACCACCAGGCACCTCAGCTCAGGGGCAGCTTCATGGACCATTTGTCCGAGTGCAAGCACCTCTTCATAGTTTTCTTTCAGGTTCGGTTCGTCGAGCATATATACATAAGCCCTCTTGTCCCATCCGTTGTTCTTTACGTAATTATAATAATCCCTGTAATAGCGGATGGCTTTTTCCCTGTTCACTGTTGTCATTTCAGGAAATCTTGCGCGTGGAATCTCAAAATCGGTAACATTCAGGTCACGGATGAACTTTGATAGGGCTTCATGAGTTACGGGGTCAATTCTGAGTGATCCGTCGGTATTCACTTCGGGAAGCAGGCTTGCAGGAATCGGCGGATTGATCCGGTTATCGGCCATCATCTGGCAATAGCGCATTTCAATTTCCCTGCATTTTTCGGAATCCCTTTCAACCCCGAATAACCGCGGGATCTGCCAGTAAACACTTCCAAAATGATTGCGGTGTGTTGGTCCGTCGGGAAGGGTAAAATCCCATACGGTAAGTTTGACAGGCAATGAGATCACTTTTGAAGTTATGCTGTCAATGTCAGAGCTGTGAGGCAGCGGGTAATCCTCTAGAGTTACGGTGAATTCACCGGTATATTCCCCTGCAGGTGTTTCCTCAGGTATATAAACATCTATCCATATTGGCTGGTTTTGTCCTTTCCATACATCGAAGGGGAGTGCGTACATTTCGAATCCGCTTGAAATAAATGGTGTGCCCCATTTGACCCTATACTGGTGGAATGGCTCAATAGGTTTTCCCTTTACAGGATCGATAAATGGCACAAGCGGATCAGTATAAAGACCGGGAGGAAGCTGGGCCATCGGCGATGAACGTCTGACCCTCGCATATTCGGCTCTGTACAAGGTTATGTTTTCCCTTCCTATAGATGATGAATTACCTTTTAGATCAGTTATTTCGGCGTTTACAACCCTGATATTCTTAGTAATTGCGCCCACAACCACCTGAAATGATTCCACTTCATTTCTTGCTCCGGCTATAATTGCCTGGTCATTGCCAAACAATTCCTGGTCCTGGTCGATACGTTCCATGGAGGATATGGATTTAAGCCGAACTTCGGTTTGATTATCACTTCCGGTACAGGAAGTCAGCATAATGACAAAAAACATTGTCAGGATCATTGATGTTTTAGAGTTTTTCCTTTTCATAGTAATGATCATTTTTCAGTTATTGTATTTATAAAAGCCTTTTTCTTTGCGTGAAAACTGTTTTTCGAATTCTTTTATAACTGATTCAGATTCTTTATTCATTATTTTAAAAAAGATTTGATAATCAATTCTGATTTATTCTGATAAATATTTGATGTAATTATTCTGTAAGTAAAAGCTTTGGCATTAAAATTAAAGAAATTAATTGTTCTTTAAATTTAAAAATAAATCATTGTTATAAAGGATTTTTAACATTTTTTTTATTTTTTGTATTTACGTATGCTTTCATATTATTTGTTTTTTATTATATTCGTTGGTAATTTAGTTCTGGTTAATTTATTCGGATATTTATTTTCTGTTTAACCCAAAAACTCAGGAATCTTAAACTTAAACCTTAAAAGGCATGAAAAAAGAATTCAGATTTTGTTTTCTGTCTCATCTATCGGACCAGAATAGGCCGGTTGTGAGATTTGTTTTTGTGATCGGCCTTTTGCTCGCCATGCCCCTGCTGGCCACGGCCGGCCCTGGAGATAACTCCGGTGGCAGCAACCCGGCAACTGCAGTTCAGCAGCAAAGGGTAACGGGGACCATCACAGATGCTTCTTCGGGAGAGCCTCTGGTCGGGGTGAATATTGTTGTTGATGGCACCACAACAGGCACGATGACCGACATTAACGGAAAGTACACAATTGAAGTTCCAAGCCGCAATTCTGTACTTGCATTATCCTATATCGGATATGTAGCCCAGAAGGTAAATGTGGAAGGAAGGGCAGTAATTGATATACCTCTCGAATCAGACATTCTGGCTTTGGAAGAAATTGTGGTTACCGGTTATGGTTCACAGAGAAGAAGCGACTTGACCGGATCTGTCAGTTCAGTCAAGACAGAAGAAATTCTTCGGTTACCAACACAGCGTGTTGATTAGGCTCTGCAGGGTCGTACAACCGGGGTTTATATTTTGAATACGGACGGATCGCCCGGAGGAAATACTATGATTCGTATCAGGGGCCTCAACTCAATAAACGGAGGAAATGAACCTTTGATAGTTATTGACGGACTTCAGGGCGGTAATATCAATTCGCTGAATCCTAATGATATAGAGTCGATGGAGATATTAAAGGATGCTTCAGCAACTGCAATTTACGGCTCAAGGGGTGCAAACGGTGTGATCCTGATAACTACTAAACTGGGTAAAAAGGGGAAACCGGTCATAGATGCGGGATATAATATAGGAATCCAGAATCTAGCCCGTAAACTTCCGGTTATGGAAGCCGGTGATTACGCCAGATATATAAATTTCAGACGTAGTCTGGATACAGGGCAGGGAAACATTCCTGTACCTATATTTACTCAAGCGGAGATTGACTTCTATGACAAAAACGGAGGAACTGACTGGCAGGATGTTGTGTACAAGACAGGTATTCTTCAGAACACCAATTTAGCAATCAGCGGTGCCACAGATCAGCTGAAATATATGGTATCGGGTAACTATCTTGACCATGAAGGGATTCTGATGAATTCAAAATATTCCAGGATTTCGTTAAGGGCTAACCTTTCAGCTGATGTAACCAAATGGATCGACTTTGGTCTGAATTATTCATACACAAAAGAGACTTACGAATCCCCTTCCTTCAGGGATGAGGTGGGTTTTGTTTCTCAGGTTGTTAACAACGCACCAAGATGGGCTCCAACAGAACCTGTGTATGATGAAAACGGCAATTACTGGAAACACAGGTCAGGTTATGGCCCCAGTGATACATGGAATCCGCTTGCTTCAGCCGTGGAACCGATAATCGATCATCCTACTTATCGCAACAACGCTAACCTTTTCCTGAATTTTAAGATCCTTAAGGGATTGTCTTTTAAGATCCAGGGTGGCGCCCAGTATACAAATGATTATTATAATGATTACTATAATGCAAGAACTCTCTCGGGACTTCAGAACAACGGATATGGTAATGTAAATAAAAGTTTGTATGAAAGATATCAGAACACCAACATCCTTACCTACGATAACGTTTTCGGGGATCATCGTATTACTTTCACAGGCGTTCTGGAACAGATTGCCGAGGAAGGTAAAGGAAGTAATATAAATGCCAGGGATTTTCTTGTTGACCAACTGGGGATTGATAACCTTGGTGGCGCCAATAAAATTCTCACCAGCTCGTGGCACAACAAAAGGGCTTTATTGTCATATATGGGCCGACTCAACTATGTATGGAAAGATAAATATCTGGCTACACTAAGTTACAGGGCTGATGCTTCCTCCGTTTTCGGGGATAAGAACAAATGGGGCTACTTCCCGTCCGCCTCCCTTGCATGGAGAATATCACAGGAGGGCTTTCTGAGAGATTCCAGGATAATCAACGACTTAAAACTAAGGGCAAGCTACGGTATTACCGGTAACCAGGGGATCAGCCCTTATCAGTCACTTGCCAGTCTTGGTTCAGGACAATGGTATAGTTACCCATGGAATGGCCAGGCTGTTACAGATATAGGCTTTGGTGTATCCGGGATTGCAAATCCGGAACTTAAATGGGAGAGCACTACTCAAACAAATATCGGGATTGATCTCTCAATGTTTAAAGGAAGATTAGTTTCAACCATTGATGTATACAGAAAAGTAACTGATGATCTGCTGATGCCAAGGGAACTTCCTGGTTATGTAGGCGTACAGAGTGTGCTGGATAATGTAGGGTCAATTCAGAATCAGGGATTGGAAATTATGATCGGGGGTGATCCGGTTGTGGGTAAATTCAGCTGGAATACTTCGCTGAATTTTACGATGAACCGGAATAAAGTCCTTGACCTCGGACCGGATGACCGTATAGGTTACAGGCCATCAACAGGAGGATACAGTCTTGGTTCCGATTTTATGTTTCTCCAGGTCGGAGAGCCCTTTGGTTTGATGAATGGGTGGAAATGGCTTGGTTTATGGAGTGCAGAAGAGGATGCTGAAGCACGGAGTTATGGAAAACTTCCGGGAATGAATAAATACTGGGATAAGAATGAGGACGGTCAGATTGATAACCTCGACAGAACAACTATCGGTAATGGGTATCCCAAATACACCATAGGCTGGACAAACCTCCTTACTTACAATAATTTTGAACTCTCATTCCTTATATTAAGTAACCAGGGTAATGATCTTTTCAATACCATGAGGATCCGGAGAGAAACCTATGAGGCTAATGATCCGAAGTGTTTGAATTACTGGACTCCCGAAAATCAGGATACCGACATTCCTGCATTATATGATGGTAAATATGTTGAAGAGCAGTTGCTCACCAACAAGTATTTTTTTGGTAACAGCAGCGGTGCAACTTCACAGTGGGTGGAAGATGCTTCCTTTATCCGTCTGAAAACTATTACTGTGGCTTATTCGATGGACCAGAAATTGTTAAAAAGGATCGGATTTACAAAGGCAAGGTTCTACGTAAGCGGAACAAATCTTTTAACTATCACTGATTACACAGGTTATGACCCTGAAGTAGCAGCTTTCACTTACTCGGACGCAACCATCGGAACAGATCTGAGCGTATATCCGCCGGCCAGAATGTGGACATTCGGTGTTGACTTCACTTTCTGATAATAATATTAAATCTTAGATATCATGAAAAAAAGAAATATGAAATTATTGATGCTGAATCTGGCTTTAGCACTGATATTAATGATCCTTCCCACATGTGTCAAACTGGATGAGGAACCCCTGGATTTTACTGGTCCTGATAACTTCTACAAAAGCGCTTCACAGATAGAATCAGCTTTTGCAAGTGCAATGGAACGGATCTACACTTACTGGGGAGCCTATCAGTATACCTATTATAATTTTAATAATGATGACCAATACGATGACGGGGAGCTGGTAATTGAGGACAACCATGGCTCTGATCTCTGGGGACAACACTATCGGTCAATCGCTGATATTAATCCGGCAATCAAAGCCCTGAATGAAGACGTATTAGGTAACTCTGCCACTCAGGAAACAAAAGACCAGTTGATGGCCCAGGCGAAATTTGTGAGGGCATTCAATTATTTTTGCCTTGTAAGATTATGGGGTCCGGTACCTTTGATAACTGAAACTACCGATGTAGTTGCAGGCGAAATAACAAGGGCACCAATAACAGAAGTATATGAATTGATTGAAAGTGATCTTCTCTTTGCTGTGGCAAATCTTCCTGAGGAATGGCCGCCGAAGCAAATCGGCCGCCCCTCAAAAGATGCTGCCAGGACATTACTCTCAAAAGTTTATATAACTATGGCTACTGCCCCATTGAATATTACCGCCCAATATGTGAAAGCCAGAGATATGGCAAAACTGGTAATTGATGGCGGGAATTACTCCCTTGTACATGATGTTGCTGATGTTTTCAAATTTGAAAATGCTTATGGCCCGGAGATTATATGGAGCTTTAATGCCGCCCAGAATGACCCTTCGACTGAGCCTCAGATATGGTTGCCAGGATCAATGGCAGACGGATGGGGAGACATTCATCCTGATCCTATATGGGCACAGAAATACCCCGTTCAGCCGCGCCGGAGCGCTTATTTGCTGCTCGAGAATTTTGAGGGGGTACCCTGGAACGAAGATCCTGGATTCTATTGGGGTGGTCCCGGCATTAAAAAATTCATTTATGAGACACGTGAAAACCTGGAACGCTATTTTTCAGCGCAAAACTACCCGGTACTCAGGTATGCAGATGTGTTGCTCCTGTTTGCTGAAGCCGAGAACATGGTAAACAATGGTCCAACACAGGCTGCCTGCGATGCAGTAAACCAGATAATCGACAGGGCAAACGGCTATGTTGATAATCCAAACTATCCAAAACTGACCACCGCTCTTTCAAAGGAGGCTTTTGATGAGGCCGTTATTGAGGAAAGAAACTGGGAATTATGTTTTGAATATGACAGGTGGTATGATCTCTGCCGCAAAAGGATATTGCTTGAGAAGTCAGTCCCTGAAATACAACAGAATTTTTCTGTAGATGATTATCTCTGGCCAATACCTATCACTGACATGAGACTTAATCCTCTGCTGACCCAAAATCCCGGTTATGCCACACCCTGATAAAGGGTCTGCTGAAGTTTAATAAATATAGCCGCCGGATTTAACAATTCTGCGGCTATTTTTTTATCTTTCAAGTGTATTTGGCAGGTTGGCTATATATATGTACACAGGGGATTTAGTAATTCACTTAACATTAAGGTCTGTTTATGCTAAAATCAACTTCCTACAGAATTGCACTGATTGGTTTCCTTATTGCCTCCATATTGGCAGGCTGTAACAGAAAAGATCATTTACAAGGAACGCAAAAAAATGCTCTTTTTCAATTGGTTGATCCAAAAGAAAGCAGAATTGATTTTTCTAACGAGCTTCAGGAAACAGATAGCTCTAACTCGATATTCTACGAATATTTCTACAATGGAGCAGGACTGGCTATAGGAGATGTTAACAACGACGGATTAAGTGATATTCTTTTCGGAGCGAATATGACAAATTGCAGGTTGTACCTGAATAAGGGAAACCTGAAATTCGAGGATGTCACTGATAAGGTCGGCATTAATACCATCAACAAATGGATTACGGGCGTTTCATTGGTCGACATAAACCAGGATGGCTGGTTGGATATATACCTGTGCGCAGGGGGAAATATATTGGATGATTATCATAATCTGATGTATATCAATAATGGGAATAAGGATGCACTTCATTTTACGGAATGTGCTTCAAAGCTGGGACTTGATGACAATGGATATTCAACACAAGCAAACTTTTTTGACTATGACCGTGATGGCGATCTGGATTTATACCTGGTTACCTCGTCAATGAAGATACCAAATAAAAATATCATAAGGTTGCGCAAGGACGACGGCTCAGTAAGCAATACCGACAGGTTGTACCGGAATGATGGCATTGATCATACCAGCAAATTGCCTGTTTTTACTAATGTTTCACTTGAAGCAGGGATCGTATGGGATGGATTTGGATTGGGCAGCTGTGTCTGTGACTTAAACAGGGACGGATGGCCCGACATATATGTATGCAATGATTATATATCAAATGACCTTCTTTATGTAAACCAGCAGAACGGTACATTCAAAGAAATGATTAAACTGTATACCAAACATACCAGCTACAGTACAATGGGCATGGATATAGCCGATTTCAACAACGATGGCCTGATAGATATCTTTACTCTCGATATGCAGCCGGAAGACTATTATCGCAAGAGGATAATGGCATTAAACATGCGGGATTACAGAAGATATATGAATGAACTTGATGCAGGTTACTCAAATCAGTACATACGTAATATGCTCCAGATGAATATCGGAGAGATTGAAGGGCAGTACAGATTTTCTGAAATCGGACAACTTGCTAATGTTTTTGAAACTGACTGGAGCTGGGCCCCCCTTTTTGCTGATTTCGACAATGACGGATTCAGAGATCTTTTTATAGGTAATGGTATACATTATGATATGACTAATATGGATTTCTCAGAGTTATGGCTGAAGATGATAAAGGCGAATCCTTCAATCGAGTTCTCTGTGCTTTATAAAATATTAAAAGATGACCTGAATAAAAAGGATAATATCAAGAAACCGAACGTTATCTTCAGGAATACCGGAGGTCTTATTTTCGAGAATAAAACAACTGCATGGGGTTTGGAAAAACCGCTGTATTCAACTGGTTCTGCATTTTCTGATCTTGACAATGACGGAGACCTTGATCTGATTTTGAATAATATAAATGACAAAGCTTCAATATATGAGAATACGCTGCTTAGCAGAGATTCGCTCAAATCCAAAAGTCATTTTATTTCATTGCTTCTTAAAGGTGATTCCTTGAATACCGGGGGGATAGGGACCAAAGTTACTTTGTATCACAATGGCAGGCTACAATATTATGAACATTTCCCGGTAAGGGGATTTCAGTCGATGGTCGATCCAAAGATCCATTTTGGGCTTGGGGCATCTGAATCTGTTGATTCAATAATAATATGCTGGCCTGATGAGAAGGTGCAAAAGCTCCATAACGTCCAATCAGACCAATTCATTGAAGTAAGGTACACGGATGCCAAAGCGGACAAAATATTCGAAAAAAGGAACGAGGAAAATAGATTTTTCATCCCTGTATCAGAAACAAACGGAATAACGTACATCCATAAGGAAAGGCAGTTTATTGATTTTGACATACAGCCCCTTGTCCCTCATCAGTATTCAAAGGAGGGTCCCGGAATTGCAGTCGGAGATATAAATTCAGACGGGCTTGATGATTTTTTCATTGGCGGATCTACCAGTTTTTCCGGGATGTTTTTTGTCCAGGGAAATAGTTCAACATTCAGATCATACCAGCTCCAGGGCGAAAACAACTATGAGGATATGGGCGCCCTGCTGTTTGATGCCGATGGTGATGGTGATAATGACCTTTATGTTGTGAGCGGCGGATCTGGACTTCCTCCCGGGATAGAATTTTATAATGACAGACTTTATGTGAACAATGGCAGTGGCAGATTCACAATAGCCAGAGAAGCCATACTTGATGAAAGAGTATGCGGCTCACATGTCACTGCTGCAGATTTTGACAGGGATGGGGATCTCGACCTTTTTGTCTGCGGAAGAGTTACCCTGGAGAACTACCCGATGCCTCCAAGAAGTTTTCTGCTCAGGAACGACAGCAAGGGATCTCAGATACAGTTTTCAGATGTAACAAGCACCGTTTCACCGGAACTTGAAAGACCCGGGCTACTTGCCTCTGCACTCTGGACCGACTTAAACAGGGACGGATGGCCTGACCTTATTCTTGCAGGAGAATGGATGCCTGTCATGTTTTTTAAAAATGAACAAGGGAAACTCAGAAACATTACGGCATCTGCGGGGCTCGATAAATATACCGGATGGTGGAACAGCATAGCAGCCGGTGATTTTGACCGGGACGGTGATATGGATTACGCTGTAGGGAACCTTGGACTGAATACCCAGTATAAAGTGTCAGCAAGCGAGCCTATGAGGATCATGGCAAAGGATTTTGACCTGAATGGTACCCTTGACCCTGTGTGCAGTTATTATGTTCAGGGGAAAAGTTATCCCATTTATCACAGGAATGTATTGCTTTCCCAGATCCCGTCATTGAAAAACACCTTCACCACGTATGAATCATATGCGAGAGCTTCAATAGATGATATTTTTCCTGAAGAAACACGGAAAGATGCATATATCAGGGAATGTAAGTATTTTGAATCTTCATGGATCGAGAATCTCGGGGATGAGACCTTCAAGGTTCACGCACTTCCCGTTGAAGCCCAGTTTTCACCAGTTTTCGGAATATTGGCCGGTGATTATGATTACGACGGTAATTGTGATCTCATCCTGACCGGAAACTCATATTCATCAAATGTTTTTACAGGACAGTATGATGCCTCGACAGGATTGTTCCTGTCAGGAGATGGGGAAGGCGGATTTACCTCTGTTTTGGGGAGAAACAGCGGCTTTTTTGTGGATGGGGACGCAAAAGCTCTTGCTGAATTATCACTTAAGGATGGAAGCTCCCTGATACTTGCTGCACAGAACTCTGACACCCTTAAGGTCTTTAAACCCGTTTCAAAATCACCAGGATCGATAAGGCTCAGAAAAGATGAAGTCTATGCAGAGGTAACCTTCAGTAATGGCAAGAAGAGTTATCATGAGTTCCATTATGGCAGCGGCTATCTGTCTCAGTCATCACGAGTGCTCAAAATCCCTGAAAATGCAGTATCGGTAGAGATCACCACATATAAAGGTGAAAAAAGAAGTATTCAGTTCAGCAAAAAATAAATTATTAATCTTTATGAAAATTATTCTTTCACTCACAATGTTGATTTTGGGTGCTTCTCTCTTTGCCCAGGATATGAGCTATTCCAGACCCGGGAATACAGTGTATAAAGAGCTGCCCAATCCTGCAGAGACACCATTGGAAGAATGGATGAGCTTAAAAGATGATATAAATGTCAGTTATGCAGGTGACAATATACGGTATCCGAAAGAAAGAGTCCCGGAGGTGAATGTGTCAGAATGGAATGTAAAAGCCTGGAAAGGCGAGAAGGTACATAATCAGATACTTGTATGGACAAAGAAATCCCTGCCCCGGGTCAGGATCATCCCGGGTGATCTGGTCACGGAAGGAGGAAGCCGGATTACAAGCGATAGGATAAGAGCCGGTTTCGTGCGATATGTTATGACGGATGAATTTGGTGAGGGATGCGATAAAAGAACACCCGATAAATACAAGGCATCGTTGGTTGCTGATCCGATAGATATTGTTGATGTAATTGAAGTACAATCCCGTACAGTTCAGCCTGTATGGATCTCAATCAATGTGCCTTCAAATGCTGATGCAGGACTATACAGGGGTATATTGGAAGTTGACTGTGGTAAAAAATTCAGGCTGAGTATTAACCTGACTATTTCAGATAATAATCTGCCATCGCCTTCAGAATGGAAATATGACCTTGATCTGTGGCAGAGTCCTGATCCGGTTGCTAAGGTCCATGATGTGAGTCTTTGGAGTGATGATCATTACAGACTTATGAGACCGTACTATGAAATGCTTGCATCCGCGGGTCAGAAAAGCATCACTGCATTCATTATTGATCAACCCTGGGGCCCCGGGATCCGCTATAGCAGGGATCCGGCATTTATCAAATGGACCAGGAAGATAGACGGGACATGGGCCTATGACTATTCTGTTTTTGACGGTTACATAGAATTTGTCAGGAGCTGCGGAATAAATCAGCGGATAAATTGCTATTCGATGATAACCTGGGATCTTAAATTCATCTACTTTGATGAAGCGAAGGGAGATACTGTGTCTGTTTATGCCAAACCTGGCACACAGGCATATAATGATTTATGGGAGCCAATGATCAGTGATTTTACAAAACATCTTAAATCAAAAGGCTGGTTCGAAAAAACAACTATTGCGATGGACGAGAGGGATATGGAAGGCATGAAAGCTGTTATGGCCCTGTTAAAACGGATCGATCCGGGATGGAAAACGGCTCTTGCAGGTAATTATCATCGTGAAATTGCAATGAATATATATGACTATTGTGTAATCATCCATGCCAAATTTGATGAAGATATTCTTAAGACAAGAAAAGAGGCAGAGATGCCGACCACTTATTATACTGCATGCGGAGAGAACCGGCCCAATTCATTTACTTTTTCACCTCCTGCAGAAAACGTCTGGATAAGCTGGTATGCAGCAGCAGAAGGATTTACGGGTTACCTTCGCTGGGCGTACAATAACTGGACAGTAGCCCCCCTGCAGGATACCCGTTACAAAACATGGCCTGCCGGTGATTGCTATCAGGTCTATCCCGGGCCAAGGTCCTCAATACGATTTGAAAAACTGATTGAGGGTATACAGGATTTTGAAAAGATCAGAATCCTTAAAGAGAAATTCATCAAAACAAATGATAAAAAGAATCTGGATGAGCTGGAAAGTATACTGGATCTTTTCACCCTGGAAAATATTCAGAAAATGCCGGCTTCGGATATGGTAAACAGGGGAAAAGCTTTTATTTCTGATTTCTGAAATCAATAAATCAATAAATCAAAAAACATGAAAAAATTATTTACCCAATCGTTGGTCCGGCTTAAAAGTCAGGAATTCATACATGTAATCATTGTGACTATGGTAGTTGTGATGCTGATTTCTGTAACCGGATCCCGGTTGCAGGCTCAGACTGACAACAGTACAGGCGTGAAAGTATGGGCGGTGCCGGGCGAACAGAAGGTGCGTCCTGATGATAAGGCAGAGACCAGTAATCTGGTCTGGTCTGCAGAAAAAAAGCAGGTTACAATAGCAGGAGCAGGCAATGAACATGTTCCTTTCCAGGTTGTGATATCAACACCTGTTCCTCCGGGGTGGAGACCGAAGGCTCCCGACGGATTTTTTGTAAGGGCATCTGAACTTAAATCGGCTCAGGGGAAAGTTATCCCTCAGCAGAATGTGAAGCTTTATCTCGAACACTACATACAGATCTATGCTGTTTCAAGTCCTGTCGGAGCAACCGGATACTGGCCCGATGCACTCGCCCCGCTGAGCGAACCGTTCAGCTTTCAGGCACAATATATAGTTGTGGGTAACAGACCTGTTTGGATAGACGTTTTCATCCCTTCAGGAACTCCAAAGGGATTGTACTCAGGAACGGTAACAGTGGAGAGATTTGGAAAGGTAATAGAAACGATCGGAGTTAATCTGGAAGTATATGGATTTTCGCTTCCCGACGAGACTCACCTCATTACCTATATGAATATTTCAAAAGGTGAAGTATCAAGGTTTTACAGATCACAAGGTTCATCACCTGCAACGGAGGATCTCTTACAAAGCTACTTCGATTTTCTGTTCGATCACCGAATGGAGACGTGGTTTAATGATCCCCTTGTCCCTGAAGTTACTATTAACGGAGATAAGATCGATCTGAAATTCAATGAGCAGAGATATGATTACTACATGAATAAGCTGAAGATTAAACGAGTAATTCTTGAGACTGCACCAGGTGAAATTGTAAGGCATATGAATGAGGAACCCTTTTCTCCGGTCTTCAATAAAGCGATAAAGAGTTACCTCACATCTGTCGAATCTTTTTTCAGGAAAAAAGGATGGCGCGACCGTCTTGTTTTTAACAGTCCTATTGATGAGCCCAATACGAAGAAAGACTATGAGGAGACACGCCGCTATGCAGAACTTGTTCATGAGGCTGTTCCCGGTATTCCTTTCCTGGCGACAGAATCCCCTGTTACTGATAATCCCGAATGGGGGACATTACGGGGCTATGTCAACAATTTCTGCGTTCACGGTAATTCGCTCAATGAACCAGAAGTAAAACAGGCACTTAGGGAAGAACAGGCAAAGGGAGGAGAAGCAACATGGTATATTTCATGCGATCAGGCATACCCCCAGCCCAACTATTTCATCGATGCCCCTGCACTTGATCCGGTGATGGTTCCGTGGATAACCGAACGCTACAAAATGAACGGATTCCTGTACTGGGCTGCCAACTTCTGGAACCAGACTCCCGACCCGTGGCTTGATCCTGTGACCTTTATTTCAGGATTTGAATGCAGCGGAGGGTATGTCCTTAACGGGGAAGGATCGCTTATTTATCCGGGCAATCATACAAAGAGATATACAGGGCAGCCTGATGTCAATGGTCCCGTATCTTCAATCAGGTTTGAACTTCTGAGGGAGGGGATAGAGGATTACGAGTATATCTGGATGCTGAAGAACAAGGGAGCAGCTGATTTTGCGGATGAGATTGTAAAGAATATGGTTGTCGATGTCAGTACATTCAGCCGCAACCTTGCTGAACTTTATTTAAGCCGGAAAGCAATGGCCATGAAACTGGAGCAATTGTCAAAATGAGAACAGGAAGAATCTTTCTGGCCGGATTAATTATACTTCTGACCTGGCATTTTAATCTGGTAGCGCAGATTGTATATAAGCCACCACAGAAAAAATTGATTTTTTTTGGCTGGCATATGCCATATATCCAGCAATTCATTGAAAATATGGAATTTTATGAAAAACCTCCTTTTGACGCGATAAGTTTAAGGATCTCTAAAGAAGCAGGCGGTGGAAACATCTTTATGGTTAAAAACTGGAAGGAGGTCACTGACAAAGCAAAGGAAGAGGAATTGACTCGGGCAGCGGCTGTTAAAGCCAGTGAAATACTTACCGATAATTTCATTGTCCTTTATGGGGCTTCCCAAATGGACTGGTTCAGTGATGAGGACTGGAAACTTGCTGAAGAGCAGATTCGCTATAATCTTAAGCTGGCCAGGAAAGCTGGATGCAAGGGAATTGTCTGGGATCCGGAACCTTACAAACCCGGGAAAAATCCCTGGAGGTACAATGAACAGGAAAAAACCTCGCAGTATTCATTTGAACATTATAGCTCTCAGGTAAGGAAACGGGGCGCTCAATTTATTTCTGTTCTTCAGGATGAGTTTCCGGGAATAGTGATTTTCTCGTTACGCGAACTGTCCGACTGGCAGAATGGATCGCCATTTTCGACTCCGTTGCTGCCGGTTACCGACCGTGAAAAAACAATTGATAAGATGAAAAATGCCTGGTGGGGTTTACACATTGCATTCTATGTTGGTATGATCGAGGCAATTGAACCAGGAACCAAGCTCATTGATGGTAATGAAGAAGCTTATTACTATACTTCACCCGGGGAATTTTATGAAGTCCGCAATACACTAACAGTTGATGCTAAAGCACTTATTCCACCTGAATTATGGGAGAAACATTCATGCTATAACAGGATCGGACATGCAATTGCTGCCGAGTACATAACAGGTAACTGGCTTGGAATGTCTCCATTTCCATACCGACTTACGGGCCAGGGAGTTATGATGAGTGCTGAGGAAAAGGCAAAATGGCTGGAACATAATACTTACTATGCGCTTAAGACGGCAGATGAGTATACCTGGCTCTATACTGAAGGGATGAACTGGTGGACCGGGGAAAAAGTCCCGGAGGGATTTCAGGAAGCTCTGTTGTCGGCAAAACGGAAGGTGAATGCAGGACAACCTCTTGGATATGAAATCGACCAGATGATCAAAAAAGCTCAGAATAAAGCGGAGGAATTTTATAAAGACAAAAATAAGTAATTGGAAATAATTTGTTATTACCTAAAATGCCGAGGTAGAGACCTTTGGAGACATTCCGTGACCGGAACTGTTGAAAAAGTATTAAAGGTTTCTCTGCCGGCCCATGGTTCGGCCCTTTATAAGGTCAGTCCTCAACACATATAATTGTTACATAATTTCTTCAGGTACCTTTTCTATAATCGCTATTGGTGTTAAAAACAGATAGAATGATTACTCGCTTATTATTGTTTGAATAAATTCAAATGCAAGATGAAAGAAAAATTATTATTAATCAGGAATTACATCACCATCTCAGTGTTTGTACTTTTTTCATTACAGGCAAAACCACAGATAAACAAACCTCAGCTGCAGGTGCCATTTATAAAATCAGCACCGGTAATTGATGGCAAGGTGTCAGACGCTTCATGGCAGCAGGCTTCTGAATTGTCAGAATTCATTAACTGGACACTTGACACTTATATTAAGGATCCGGTGAGTGTATTTTTATGTTATGATGATAAGAATCTTTATGTCGCATTTCGTAATAGCGATCCGAAAGCAGGAGAACTGAATAAAACAGTAAATCCGAAAGGACCCAGGGACACATTTCTCTGGGGAAGGAATCATGCTATGGTGGGTATTGGTTACAATGGTACCTATTTACAGCTGATGGCTGACCCGAAAGGAACCATGACTGACTGGAAGAATAACGATTTAAGCTGGAATGGGAACTGGCAATATGGAGCTTCCATAAACGAGACTGACTGGACTGCAGAATTTTCAATCCCGTTGAGTGATCTTGGACTTGTTGAATCAGGTCATTTGAAGGAGCTGACTTTTTCTGTATCAAGAAGCTATCCCGGAGGAGAATCATCACGCTGGTCAGGGATCTGTACCCTTGCGCACGGGAGCAGTATTAAATGTTCTTTCGGAAGGTGGCCGGTTCCGGTTCCCGGCACGAATATGATGTCATTTAAAGCTTCAAACTTTGATAATAATTCAACAGAACTGCAGTGCGAACTGAAACTTTATGCCCTGAATGAAAAGCCGGAGTTCATTAATCAGACAGGTCAGGGAGCTTCTTCTGATCTCCAGATTGTCATAAACACGGAACCTCTTGTTTACAGTTATAAGTTTTCCGTACCTGCCGGTGGTTCCGTTGACGAGAAATTGCAGTTTGATCTTCCTCGTGAAGGTTCATATTTTGTATCAGCCTCCGTTTTATCAGCAAAGGGCTCCGTTATCCGGCGCGGTGTTGATTTCTGGTTTACAATTGAACCCAACAGGCAGAAGATAAATTCACTCAAAGGGTTGATCGGTGAATCGATTGCCTCGCTGAAAAGGCTTTCCGGACCGGTGGTCGACAATATGAAAAAGGCAGCAGAAAGTTATTATTCGGAAGTGCTTAAACTCGAATCATCTGCAGATAATGCCTGGAGTTCCGCCCGGTGGGGAGACCTGACTGATAAGACTGACAAGCTGGAATCAGACATTTCGCGTCATCTTAACTGTTTAAGATGGAACACTCTAATGAACTGGAACAATACATGGGATTTTGGCATTTCACTTACACATTCTGTTGTAAAACTTAAGAAAGATGAATATTTCCCTTTTCCGGTTACAGACAAGATCAATATTTCACTGGCAGGCAATGAGTACGAATCTTTTCAGCTGGCTCTGCTGCCTTTCAGGGGGGATCTGAAGAATCTGCAGGTCGGAATAAGTGATTTAAAAAGCAAAGATGGAAGCCTGATTGGCAACAGGAATATTGAAATTTCACTGGTTGATTATAACAGGATTGACTGGCAGGCAGATTATGTCGCCGAAAAAGGGTGGCACCCCGATCCGCTGATCCCCTTCAGAAGCGGGATGACCATTGATGGGACGGATCTTTGCAGACCCTTGTGGATAACTGTTTATGCTCCGGCAGGAACCAAACCCGGTGATTATCACGGAACAATTGAGATCAGTGCCGACGGGATGAGAAAGGTCACCGCGTCCGTAGAATGCCGGGTATGGGGATTTGACCTTCCCTCGACCAGTCATCTTAAAACCCACTCATGGGACCAGATTGAGTACCTGGCCGATTTCTACAATCTTGAGGAGTATCCGGTGGAATGGTACCAGAACTTCTGCCAGCTCCTTCTTAAGAACAGGTTCAATCCGGGCTCGGCAGGAGTAAATTATGTCAGTGAAAAGCCTGTGAGAAAAGGCAGATATGATTTCAGCAAGGTTGAAAAGGTGCTTCAGTTCTGCATAGAACGGGGACTGACCAGATTCTCAATGATCCAGATGAGGAAGGGATTATATACACCCAAAGAGGAAGCAGAAGTTTACAGATTCATTGAAGCTTACAGCAAGTTCCTCAAAGAAAGGGGATGGCTTGATGAAGCACTGGTTGAACTCTGGGATGAACCGACTGACCTTGAGTGGCCATACATTAAGGAAAGAGCCGAAAGAATAAAAAAGATCGACAAGGATATTCGTCTGCAGCTTTTTGCAGAAGGCGGACCCTATGAATTCTCAGATCCGTCTACAGATAAGTATGGACTTAATGATCTTGTTGATATCTGGGCTCCGGTGAATATTATCGAATCGCCCGAAACCCAGGCCAAAGGTGGCGAGATATGGACCTACTTCTGTACACTTGCCAGGGAATCGGCCCCGAATTTCTTTATGGATTGTCCTGCAATTTACCAGAGAAGCATTGCCTGGTATTGCTGGATGTACGGCGTCGACGGCTTTGAACACTGGAGTTCAAACTATTTCTGGCGGAATGTTAAAAAGGGTGAACCACTGGATGAAAAGTGGCCAAATGTTCCATGGGATTCAAGGACCTATTATTATTACAATGGTGAAGGTCAGCTTGTGTATCCGGGACCGGGAGGGGCTACGTATTCATCGGTCAGACTTGAGAATTTTCGCGACGGGATGGAAGATTATGAATATCTGTTCCGTTTGAGGGAGCTCCTTTCAGCTGTGGGTAATGATATTGATGATACTGAGCTCAACGGTTACAGGCAGCTTCTGAAACCTGAAGATTATCTCCTGATAAAAAATCCAAGAGAAATCAAGGTTACACTGGAAAACACCATCCGTTATCCTGAACAGCCTGAGAGGTTCCTGAATGCGAGAAATGAGATTGCGGCTGCAATAGAGAGACTTCAGTAACTGATTAAGGCTTGAGGGATTTAATGATATTGAAATCATTTGCATATATAGTAATTATCATTGTGGAGACATTAAACTATTAACCAATAAACTTTTAGAAATGTTGTTTAAAAAACTGCTGTCCTGCCTGAGCTTCTGTGCAATTCTCCTATCAGTATCCTGTACCTCACCTGATAATCCTCGTGTTTTTAAAGCCGGCACTGCAAAAGTCAATATCACACCACCTTACGGAACGATAATCAATGGCGATTTCCTGCCAGGTTACGCTGCTGAGATCCATGATTCCCTCTATGCCCGGGCTCTTGCTTTTGACAACGGGAATAAGAGATTCGTGTTTGTTGTTGTTGATAATATGACTCTCGACGCACTTTTGGTAAAAGAAGTTAAATCGCTGATCACCAAGGAGACAGGACTATCCGGGAATGAGGTTATGATCTCAAATACCCATTCTCATTCCACCGGATCAGTAATTGAAACTGCAACTGTTCAGGCGGATCTTAGTTACAGGCTTTTTTTACCGGCAATAATAGCTAAGTCAGCTGCCCTGGCTTTAAAGAATGTCCAGCCTGCAAAAATTGCCTGGGGTCATATTGATGTACCAAAGCATGTGGCATGCAGGAGATGGTATATGAAACCAGGATTCCCGATGATGAATCCATTTGGACAGGAAGAAAAAGTCTGGATGAATCCACCATGGGGCAGCGAGTTCCTCGACAGACCTGCCGGTCCTGTTGATCCCCAGGTGAGCTTCCTTGCAGTGAAGTCAACAGACGATAAATGGATAAGCATTCTTGCAAATTATTCAACCCATTATGTCGGAGGATTTCCATCGAATGTGATTTCCGGAGATTATTTCGGAGAGATAGATATACGGCTTAAATCAAAACTTAATGCAGGCGATGGCTTTGTTGGAATCATGAGCAATGGTACCAGTGCTGATATCAATACCTTTGATTTCAGGCTTACCAAAAACTATCCTACAGGTGACTATCAGAAAATGAAGATGATAGCTAATGAAATCTCCGACTCGATAATTATAGTTCTGAAAGATGTGAAATGGCAAGAAAAACCGGTTTTCAAATTTGCAGCAACCACGGAGGAAGTAATCCGCAGGCAGCCAACTCCGGAAATTCTTGAGTGGGCAACAAACAAAGTGAAGACAACTGATTATACGAAGCTTGGAACGGCAGACAAAGCATCGGACGATATAAAAAGCCAGTATGCACTTGATATCGTAAAATTAAATTTTTATGAACCACTATCATACAAGCTTTTTATTCAGGCAGTAAGAATTGGTGACGGAGCTATTGGGACTTTACCTGGAGAGATATTTGCCGAAACCGGATTAAAATTAAAAAAGAGCTCTCCGTTTGATTACTACTTTACAATCTCACATGCCAATGGACAGTATGGATACATACCACCGGCTTCCCAATTCGAGCTTGGTGGTTATGAAACATGGTTATGCTCTGGAAGTCTGCTGGAAGTTGCTGCCGAGGAGAAAATATCTCTTGCTTTGTCGGAGTTGGTTAAGTCAATATATTAGCTTATATTACTTTTTGATCCGGATTATAATTTTGAAAATAGCCTAAAGAAGATAAACATTATAATAGAATCATTATCAAATGAATCCTATGGCAAAATTAAATCTGAACCTGATCAGCAATTTGCTGATATACTTTGTAATTTCACTTTTCTCCGGGCAAATATTGAATGCCCAGAATTTCAAACTATACGCTGTTCATGATCTGGACAGGATATATGAAGACGGGTACAGACTACCAAACCTTGATAATACTATCAATTTATTTGGTATTCGAGGTGAGATCATTTCCGGTCAGGTTGTTATTCATGCAAAAAAGGCAATCAGCGGTGTGACCGTTGAATTAAGCGGATTGACAAATCCACTGAATGGGAGGTCAATACCTGCAAGCGCAACCAGTTGTAATTTTGTGGGAAGCATTCCGCTCGTGAAGAACACTCCAAATCAACCTGCGCGGGAACTTGAGAGATTGGCCCCGGCAAGGTTTCCTGATTACCTGATGTCAGAAAAAAGTATAGATATACCGGCAAAGACATACAGGTCAGTCTATCTTACCATACAAATACCTGAAGATGCTTCCGATGGAACTTACCAGGGAACAATCAGGGTCAGAAGCGCCGGGGAGGACCAGACTCGGCCGTTAACCCTGAAAGTTTATCCTCTGACCCTTCCCGCCAAGCGGAATATCAAAGTTACAGAATGGTATTCAACAGGTGATTTCGAGAGGTTTCATGGGATCAAAGAGAAGTATTCCGCAGAATGGTTTGCTATGCTGCGCAAGTATGCGGAAAATATGGCTGCACACAGGCAGAATGTTTTTCAGGTCCCGATGAGTGCCATAGAAATAAGTAAAAATGAAGACGGAAGGCTTGCTTTTAATTTTACAAGATTTGACCAGATTGCCCAGGTTTTCTGGGATACAAAGAAAATGGATTATCTTGAAACCGGAGAAATTATGAGGTTTGGTGATAATGCATGGTTCAGCACGACAATAAAAGTGCAGGATTTCAGGGTAAAAAATGAAAGGACCGGAACGGTTGAGACAATTCCTGGAGATGAAGTTGCTCCATATCTGCTCCCTGAATTTGAAAATCATCTGAGAAAGAAAGGGTGGCTTGACAAAACTCTTTTTCATGTAAAAGATGAACCGTCGATGCATAACGCAATGGCGTGGAGGGAAAAATCCTCATATGTAAAACGGCTGGCTCCTGACCTGAAAAGGATCGACGCAATAGAAACAACAAACCTTCTGGATGAGATAGAAATTGCAATTCCTAAACTTGATGCACTCGGCACCTGGCATAATTCTTACGAAGAAGCACGCCGGAGAGGTGTTGAATTGTGGTTCTATACTGTGGGAATATACCAGGGCAGCCTTTTCCCAAACAAGACAATTGACCTGCCGGTAATGAACAGCCGAATACTGCACTGGCTCAACTACAAATATGATGCAACCGGATTCCTCCACTGGGGATGGAACCAGTGGGAGGAAGATCCCTTTAAGGATGTCGGGATGCATATCGGCGACGGATGGCATGTCTACCCCGCTAAAGATGGAGTCTTGAATTCCCTGAGGTGGGAACAGATGAGGAACGGGATACAGGATTATGAAATCTTCAAAATGCTTGAGGAAAAGATAAAGGCTCTCAGGGATTCGCTTGGAACCAGGGCCTCGTGGATAGTACCTTCTCAGAGAGGCAAAGAGATCACCTCAAAAATCGTTATGGATTTTGATGAACATTCTGACGATCCCCGGTTACTTTACAAAGCAAAAGAAGAACTGATAAAGGAACTGATCACTTTTAACAAAACTCCCGAAATTTATGTTCAAACCACACCGGCAGAAGGTTCTACAATTACATTTCATTCCTCGGTCGAGCTTTATGGATGGACTGCCCCGGGAACAAAAATTGTTGTCAACGGAAAGGAATTACCGGTCAGCGATCAGGGATATTTTTTTGAACAGTTCGGAGGAGAGGCACTTGACAATACAAAAATAGGCCTTTCCGAAGGATCTGTTTTTGTACAGGCTACTAAAGACGGAAAGATTACCGAAATTGTCAGACGATTCAATGTAAAAAGATAACGGACTCTTTAACATACATATTTAAAAAAATTAGCTGATGACCTCTTTTATATCCAAAAAAGCCGGCATATCAATATTTCTGGTAATTATTACGGCACAATTCTTATATTCAGAAAACCTGCCTGCTCCTTTCATGTTAATCCCGCAGCCCAAAGAGGTAATCCTGACTAAAGGCGGAGGATTAAAATATGGATCATTAAAGCAGATAATGCTAAAAGGTGACTTTTCAAGACCAGTGATGGGAGAAATACTTTCAAGGTTGCCTGTATCTGACAATTCCGGCAGTGGAACACTGTGGCTGAATCTGGACAGGAATTCGTCAATTGTCAGCTCAGATGAAGGATACCAGCTTAAAATAAGTGGTGACAGGGCTGAAATTTCGGCACGAACTGAAGCGGGATTATTTTACGGATGCCAGTCTCTGGAACAGCTTCTTGAAGACTCACGCGATTACAACAGGCCTGTTCCGGCATGCAGGATCAATGATTACCCTGTTCTCTCTTACAGAGCTGTGCACTTTGATGTGAAGCATCATCTCGACCAGATGAATTACTATTATGAAAGCATCGACAGGCTTGCCAGGTATAAGATCAATGCAGTTGTGTTTGAGTTTGAAGACAAGCTTAGATACAGGCGACAGCCGCTTGTCGGAGCTTCCCAGTCTATCAGCATTGATGAGATGGCTGCGCTGACCCGTTATGCAAGGGCAAGGAATATCGAAATCACTCCACTGGTCCAGGGCCTTGGGCATGCAACCTTTATTCTCAAGCATGAAGCATACGCAGGACTCAGGGAACTGATATGGAATAACTGGGCATTCTGTCCTCTTCACGAAGGAACCTATCAGGTTCTGTTCGATCTCTATCGTGATGCCATAGACGCAACTCCCGGTTCAAAGTATCTCCATATCGGCGGAGATGAAATCGGAAATATAGGATTATGTCCGCGATGCAAGCCGATGGCTGACAAGGAAGGTCTTTTAAGCCTGAGCCTTTACTGGCTGAAGAGGGTATGTGAATTTGCAGAAGAGAACGGCAGGATACCTGTATTCTGGGATGATATGCCGCTCAAGCATGGAGAAGTTTATGAAAGCACCTGGAGTGATGATATTAATGAAGAGGAGGCGGAAAAAGCATGGAATGAAGGTGCCCCGAAGCTCGATAATCTGCTCAGGGATTTTCCGAAGAATTGCGTTTACATGAGGTGGAATTATTCAATGGCCCGTCAGCCGGGGAATATTAAAGCCCTCGACTGGTACCAGAGCAGGGGACTGAAAGCAATGATTGCGACAGCCACCAATGCTGAAGGAGGAATATTGTTTCAGGAGGAAGAGAGGGAAATACAAAACAGCCTGTCGGGTATAATCACAATCAGAAGCTTCATAAAGCTTGCAGCTGAAAAGGGTATATACGGCATGCTTTGCACAGCATGGGATGATAAATCGCCACACATGGAAAATTACTGGCGCGGATTCATTGCATCGGCGGAATACAGCTGGTCGCCCGACGGGAGAACACTGGAAGAATTTGATGATGCATGGATGCAAAGGGAATTCGGGATCAGCATTCCTGATTATCTTTCACTTAATAGCCGGTTAAGAAGAGGGTCGGTGCTATGGTATGAAGCTTACTACAGAAAGGGAAACCGCCTTGATGATGAAAGCGCCCTGCAAAGCCTTCCCCGTCTTGAGCACTGGCTCCCTCCTTTACCTTACCAGGAAAAGATGTTTTTTGACTATACCTCCAAGCTGATAGAATTACCGGATCCTGACAAACCGGGATCATGGAGCTTAAAATATAAAGACAGGATCGACAGGGCACAGACAGAGGTCAATGATCAGAAATACCTCACAGAGAGGCTTGAAGCACTTATGAAATCGTCGAAAAAGAACAGGTATTACTGGGAATTATCACAGGCTCTTTATGATCTTCAGATGTCAGCTCCTCAAATATTGCTTGCTTTAAGGGATAGCGATGATTCTGATATGCAGAAAAGGAATGAAGGATATGCAAAAGTAAAGGAGGCTGTCAATAATTTCTGGAAAACATGGGATACAGTAAAACAGGCGTATGAAAAAACAAGGTTTGTTTCCTACCCTCCCGGTTATGTTCCTGACAGATATTTTCATGTTGCCAGCCAGAGGGAAGATTTGTCCTGGATGATACAGGCAGAGGAATTATTTCTGGAAATGGTAAACAAATGGCTACCGGTATAGAATTTAAGAAAAGTATTGATTATCTATAACATATCTTATGCCAGACAGGAGAAAGTTCATAACCCGTAGTATTCTTGGAACGGCGGGAGTCGCTTTAGGAGGATTGATGCCCTGGAGAATCAGTGCTTTACCACTTGAAGTGAAACCGGAATATGAACAGTATAAGACCGGAATAAAGATAATAGTCCAGGCCGAAGAAGAGGTTTATAAATATATTCCGGCCGACAATGGAGCTGGTCCTATGTGGTGCCATGGCTCAACCTGCATTGTACGCGCCGGAGATAAGGTTTATGCGTCGGGAATTGAAACAGTCCCGGCCTGGAAACCGCTCAACAATTGTCGCTGGATGCTTTTCAGAGGCTCAGAACGCGGATGGGAGCATATAATGACAGATAAGGAAAACCGGACCAGGGAACCAAGTCCGCTTGCCGTTTTGGACAAGGGGCAGATTTACCTGTCGGCTAATCCGACCCTGACTGCTCCTGAAGAATACAATGGTCCTTCAAAACCCGGATTCTATGTTTTTGATGCTGATGATCTGGATTCAGGTTACAAGCAGGTATTTCCCGAATGGGCCGGAAATCCGCCATTCACAGAACATTCCTACAGAAGCCTGGCAGCTGATGGTCCATCAAATGAACTTATTCTTTTTCAGAATATCGGGTATACACATGCTGAATGGTCGTTTCTTGATAAGGAAAGCCGGTGGTCAGCACAGGGCAGGATTGTCTGGCCCTGGGGATCTGATTACGAAGTCCCCGAACCAATAAGGATATGCTATCCAAATGTAATGCTTAAAAACAAAGCTGTGTATTTCTGTGGAGTAAGTGATATAATAGAACCAAAGAAAGCATGGCGAGAATTCAAAAGGCAGTTGACTGGCAATGAATGGGATTATGATTTCAGGAGATTATTCTTTACATGGACAGATGACATAACCAAAAATGCTTTTTACGACTGGGTTGAGATTGCCAGCCGTGAAGAGACCTGCGGATGGATATACCCTGCAGATCTGTTTGCAGCAGATGACGGGTCGGTTCATATCCTATGGACAGAAAGGGCCATTGATGAGAGACTGCGTGAAAAATTCTTTCCCGGTGTGAAGCAATCGCATGCCCTTAATTATGCATTGGTAAAGAACGGGAAAGTCATTTCCAGACAAACCATTCATATGATGGAAGAAGGAGGTACAAACGGAATACCGGTTGAAGCGCGATTTCAGATACTGCCTGACCAGAGGATATTTGTTGTGTTTGCAATAAGGGAAAATGCAACTGCAGGTCAGGCAGCGGTTAAAAACTATATCAGGGAAATCAGTCCGGGATCTAAAACCACTGACCCGGTGCTCATCCAACTCAGGTATCCCTTTTCAAGTTTCTTTACAGCAACTGTCCGGGCCGGTTCAAGACCTTCATTGATTCTTGATATGCTTGGTACAACAAGTAAAAAGAACACAATATGTTATGCGAGAGTAATTTTGGAAAACAGTCGAACCCAAAGAGGGAGAATATGCCTTTGAAATGATAGATAAGCTGTTACAGGATTGCCGGAAAAACAATCAGGCCCTGGCCTTTCGGATAATGTGCGAAGATCCGACGGGTGAGGGTCTCCCCAAATGGCTGATTGACAAGGGGATAAAACGTACATATATCAAATGCCCTGAGGAAGGAGCCCATTATGTCCCTGATATGTCCGATCGGGTATTCATCGGTTACCATGAGAAACTGATTCGTGCAATAGGAAAACGGTATGATGGTCACCCTGACCTTGCCCAGGTAGATATCGGATCAGTTGGTTTATGGGGAGAATGGCATATATCAGGCAGTATGGAAGTTACACGTTAAGTTAGTAATAAAAATCGAAAAAACCATGAAAAAGGTCTTTAGTGCATCAATCCTGGTTTATCTTACCATACAAATAAGTCTGGCCTCTGGTCCGTTTGCAAAATGGACAAAGACAGAACTGGTTCTGAATAATGGCGTAGTTCAGCGTGTCATAAAGCTTCCTTCTGTCGATAGTACATTTCTGACTTTGTCATATAAGCCCCTTACAGGGGATTTTAAATATTTCCAGGATGAAAATACCGATTTCCAGTTTGAGGTTGGCGGGGTAAAGTATTCAGGAAGAGGTCATTGGCGTCTGGCAAACGTGAAGGTTGCCGGTGATGAATTACAGGGCGATGGTGCTGCTGTTACATTGCTGAGCAGCGACAGGAGGATCGAGCTTACAATTAAATATCTGCTCTACCCCGATCTGCCGGTTATACGCAAAAGTCTTATTGTGAAAAATCTCGGCAGAGGAGAAGTCGCTCTTGAATCGGTAGATGTCGAGAAGTTAGGCGTCACCCATTACTGGGCAACTACATTCAGCTGGATCTACAGTGATTACGGCCGGAGAAAGTCAATCGGCCCTTACAAAGGTAACATGCAGGATGCCCTCATTATTGTTCATAACATGGACTGGGAGGCAGGCATTGTGATCGGCAACGAAGCTTCAGGTGTACTGAAACGCACTTCTTTTCTCTGGGATGAAGCTGATATCACATCTGGTCTTACCCATAAAGATGCCCGTTTCCCCTTCCGCAAATGGATCAAACCACTGGAATCATTTGAAACACCTCAGGTATTTACAATGGTCTATAACAACCAGAAAACTCCGGAGGAAATACTGAATACTTCCCTGCCTGATTTTATCCGAAGGCACATGGGCATTCGTCTTTCAAAACTGGATGAAAAGCCAACATATGTATATAATACCTGGAACCCGTTCGCGAAAAATATAAATGAAAAACTTATAATGGAACTCGCAAAAGCTGCGTCTGATGCAGGGATGAAGGAATTTATCATAGATGATGGATGGCAGGACAATTATGGCGACTGGGGTATTGATAAAAATAAGTTCCCGAATGGATTAAAACCTGTTTTCGACTACATCAAATCACTGGGAATGAAACCGGGCTTATGGGTAAGTGTCGGAAGCGCCTCTCCTGAAAGCAAAGTTTACCACGAACATCCCGAATGGTTTGTAAGAGATAAATACGGAGAATTCGGAAGTATACATACAGAAACTGATGACGGTGTCCGTTCTGCCTGCTTTTCAACCGGATGGAAAAACTATATCAGGGATATACTTCTAAAACTGGCAATGGAATACGGGCTGGAGTACCTGAAGCTCGATTTTGCCGTTGTGACAAGTGCATATGTATTTGACAATGAAAAATCGGGATGTTATGCCACTGACCATCCCGGACATAAAGATCACCACGAATCGATGTACACCAATTTCGAACAGGTTTGGGAACTATATGATGAGCTTCATGCCGCCAAACCCAACCTGTTTATTGATTGCACTTTTGAAACAATGGGAGGACTGCAGTTAATTGATTATGCCATGCTGAAATATGCCGAAGGAAACTGGATGTCGAATTTCTATGGTCCTGATGAAATTGGCGATCTCCGTATCAGGAATATGTCGTGGTGGCGCTCTCCGGCCATGCCGGCAACAGCGCTGGTTATCGGGAATCCGCAAATGGACGACAAGGGATGGGAAACACACATCAAATCAGAGGCAGGATCCCTGCCAATTATGCTGGGAGATCCGCGAAAACTGTCGCCTGATGACCTCAAAAAATACCGTGCTTATTCCGACTGGCTCCATCTGATGGAAAAAACCCATAACATTATGAGTTTCCGTCAGGATCTGCCTGGTTTCGGTGAACCGATGGAAGGCAGCTGGGATGGCTTTCAGCGCATAAATACCGAAACAAAAAGCGGGGGAATTATTGCGGTATTCAGGCATGGTGCAGTTGAATCAAAAAGAATTGTTACCATAAAATACCTCGATCCCCTTAAAAACTATCAGGTAAAAACTATGGACGGGAAAGTACTGGTATCTTTATCAGGACATGAGCTCCGGACAAAGGGTTTTGAGTTAAGTCTGGATGGGATCTATTCCGGGGAACTTTTTGAGGTAAGTCTAAGATGATTTTCATTGATTCGGATGCAACTTGTAGAAAGTATAGAAATAATATTTAAATTAAGGTTTAATAGGTTTAATTCATAAACTTTGTAGATCCTTTGTGAAATCCTTTGTGTTCTTGGTGGCTAAACATTTTTACCACTAAGTATCACAAAAACAACAACTTAGTAATACAAAGGGATATAATAAATTATGAATATTCATGAATTAATTTGATTACATCAATATTGTAATAACATTTGCTAACAATATAAAACAATTGGAAAATGGAAAGATTTAGTATTTCAAGAAGGAAATTTGTGAAAGGACTGGCAGGAAGTGCTGCAGGAATTGCAGTACTGGGAGGCAATCCGGGGATGTCAGCTATAAGTTATTCGCGTATTATCGGAGCGAATGAAAGGATCAATATCGGTGTTATTGGTTGCGGTGGCATGGCAGGCAGTCATATGGAAGCTTTGTTAAATATGAAACAATCAGACAATATTGAGATTACTGCCGTATGCGATATATATACAACGAGGCTTGAAAAGGCTAAAGAGCTTACAAAAGCCCAGGGTTTTAAAAATTATCAGGAGATACTGAAGAATAAGGATATTGATTATGTGCTTATAGCCACACCTGAACATTGGCATTATCAGATGACCCTGGATGCCATAAGCGCCGGAAAGCATATTTATGTTGAAAAACCAATGACTCACACAATTGAACAAGCTAAAGATATATGCAATAAAATTTCATCGTCAAAACTCAAAATGCAGGTCGGAGTGCAGGGCATGTCAGATGATTCGTATGAAACCGCGCATAAAATGATTAAGGAAGGGGCTCTTGGGAAAGTTGTAATGGCACATATTGATTACTCCAGGAATTATCCGGATGATTTCTGGGCATACCCTATCGATGCTGATGCCAAACCAGGAGTAAATCTTGACTGGGAAGCATGGCTCGGTCCTGCCCCCAAACGCCCCTGGGACCCGAGAAGATATTTTCAGTGGAGAAGGTACTGGGATTACTCCGGTGGAATAGCAACAGATTTGTTTATTCATCGTGTGACCAGGATAATTAAATCGGTTGGATTAAAATTCCCGGATTACGTTGTTGCGACGGGAGGCACGTGGAATTTTGTAAACAGTGTGGCCGAGATACCCGATACTTTCAACATGATGCTGGACTATCCTGAAAAAACAACTGTCATGGTTGTTTCATCACTGGCAAATGATATGCCGATAAGGCATGTGATAAGAGGGCACAATGCAACATTGGAATTTACAAAGGAAGGATTCACGATAACACCACAGGAACAATCAGAAATGGCTGTTATAAGCAGCACAGGTGAAGCTCTAAAGGGAACTCAGGTTTTTACTCATAAGAAAACAGGTGCTGAAGATGTAACTTTACACCACAGAAATTTACAATCGGCAATCAGGAAAAACGAAGCTCTTAAGTGCGACCAGAATCTTGGTTTTTATGGCGTTGTAGCTTGTATGATGGGAGTTGAATCATTTCGTAAAAGAAAATATCTGAAATGGGACCAACAATATAAGAGAGTTATTGAAAGCTAATTATTAATGATTGAATCTCAATACTATAATGAGATTTTTAAACAAATATTCTGAATGACCGGATGATCTTTTAAAGAC
>CAZTDW010000010.1:37407-38245 GCA_964611835.1 uncultured Rikenellaceae bacterium
CGGCGCAAATAACCCGGAGCACTGAAAAAATTGTATCTTGTTATTGAATTTTATCAAAAGCATTTCAAATAAGAATAAATGGAAATTAACAATGGAAAAGAAAATTACTTTAACACCTTCACGCTTTTTTAAGTTGTCTTTTTCTTCAATATGTATTTTTGCCTCTTTACTGTTTTTAGTTTCCTGCTCAGAAAATAGAAAATCAGCAGGACTCTCAACACTACAGATAGGTATTGCTGAGCTTAACTACACTCCTGAAACAGGCCTTGACCTGGTTGGTAATTACCGTGGTGATGATTATGCATCAAGGGGGATACATGATTCATTATTTACAAAAGCTATTGTCGCCTCCGACAGCAAGGGCCAGAAAGTTGCGATACTTGCAATCGATATCTGCCTGCTTCCGAGGGAGCCTGTGGAATATATTCGTAATTATATCGCATCAAACAGCGACATTAAGCCGGAGAACATTATGGTGATGGCCACTCACACGCATAGCGGGCCGCCATCCAATCTTAATGCTCCCAAGGCAAAGGATTATTTGGCAAAGGCTGCGGGAGCAGTTCTTGAAGCCGACAGAAACCTGAAATCAACGGTAGTGTCAGTAGGACGAAGCAGTGAGAGCAGAATATCACATAACCGCCGGTTGAAATGTATTGACGGGACAACCCACATGTGCTGGGAGAAGTTTGAACCAGGCTATGTAATAGAACCCTGGGGATCGATTGATCCGGAAGTAATAGCTCTCACCTTTAACCAGGAAGGAAAAGAAGTAGGATCCCTGGTAAATTTCGGATGTCATGCCACAAAGATCGGAAGAGCACACGTCTGAACTCCA
>CAZTDW010000010.1:38255-41941 GCA_964611835.1 uncultured Rikenellaceae bacterium
TGCCACAACACTTACCGGTAATAACTGGCTCTATTCTGCAGATTATCCCGGTTATCTTGCTGAAGCTATAAAAAAAGTCAAGGGAAATGATTTTAAATCGATGTTTTGTAACGGTTGTTGCGGTAATGTAACACAGGTTGATTACAGGATAGGATTTCCCGATACTTTTCAGGAGTGCCAGCGTATAGGATATATTCTGGCAGTTGCTGCCATGGAAGCTATGAAAAGCGCTGCTGCCGTGTCAACAGATGTTATTGCAGTGTCGCGTGAGATGGTCCCGCTGAGCAGGATAGACATATCGGATGAGAGACTTGCCTGGGCAAAAGAGGTAATGAAGAAAGTGGAAAAGGAAGGCATGCCACCGATTCAGGCTGACGGTATGCCCGATGCCTATTATGCGAAAGAATGGATAAAAATGCGGGAAGTTCAGGATATTACTGATAGTGTTGAAGTTATGGTAATAAGGATAGGAGACATAGCTTTTGCAGGTTTGCCAGGTGAAATATTCAATGAATTCGGATTGGAGATTAAGGCCAAATCTCCCTGTAAAAATACAATAGTTACAGGCCTTACCAATGATAGCAGGTCCTATTTCCCAACCGCCGTTTCATTTACCCAGGGGCCGGAAGGATTTACTCCATATATTACCGGCTACGAAACTATACCGGGAACTACCCGTTATGAGATAGGATCGGGAGAGAAGTTGGCAGAGTCGGCAATAAATCAGTTGAACAACCTGTTCAATTGACAATGGTTGACGTTTTTTTTCTGACGTAAGCCGATTGATAGAATCAATATTTATAAGCTATTTATACACCTTAACCAGATTTAAATAATTAGAATTAAAAAGATGACGATGAGAAGTTTAATTGTTGGAATAAGTTTATTGGTCTTTTCAGGTGTTTTCTGTTCATTTTCAGAAGCACCGGTTACGGATGACAAGCCTGTTTATCATGTCGGAAGGCTGAGTAAACCCATGAAGATAGATGCCAACTGGCAAAAACCTCAGTGGAAAAAGGCAAAGGCAGCTGTGATCAGCAATTATATGGGAGAAATTCCGGGATTCAGGCCCGAGGCAACCGTCAAAATGCTTTATGATGATGACAATATTTATGTAATTTTTTACGTAAAGGACAGGTATGTAAGGTGTATTACAGATAAGATAAACGGGCCCGTATGGCAGGACAGTGCGGTTGAATTTTTCTTCTCACCCGATCCTGAACAGCCACTCCTGTATTTTAATCTTGAAACAAACTGCGGTGGAACACCTCTGTTGCATTATAACACAGTGCCAAGGAAGGAATCAAAAAGACTCCAGGAGGATGATATCAGGCAGATTGAAATAGCAAGTACGCTTCCGAAGATAATTGATCCTGAAATCAGCAATCCTGTGGAATGGACCCTTGAGTACAGGATTCCCCTGGCTTTACTTGAAAAATATGCAAAAATTGCACGTCCTTCGAAAGGGATTGAATGGGGAGCAAATTTCTACAAGATCGCAGAGAACAGCTCAAATCCTCATTACATAACCTGGTCACGTATTGAGAATATAAAGCCCGACTTTCACAGGCCTCAGTTTTTTGGACGGCTTATATTTGATTGATCAGGATATTCTCCGGTACCATGGAAGCCTTTCAAGAGGCACATCAATGATAATTTTTACCGGGCCGGTCACATCTGTTCCGTCATCTCCTTTCCATTGACCTTCAGGTAAAACAACTTCTCTGGATCTCTGTCCCTTTACAGCCACCGGGGCTACCAAAATGTTTTTCCCGAGCATGAACTGGTCTTTGACATTTTCATAACCTTTGCCGGGAAACTCATATTCCAGATTGCGGACCATAGGTTCTCCTGTAACGGCACACTCCTTTGCCAGTTCATATATCTCATTTCCCATCGACCGGTGCAGGTTTGCCATTTCCCTGCAGATTTTCAGATTGTCTTTACCAAGTACCCTCCATGGAGCCACTGAAAACTGCATCATAGGCATCAGTGCATGAATCTGAGACGACCTTACAATCAATTCTTCATCCAGAATGCTTGAATCCTGGAAAGATGTCCATTCACCACCTCCTATCAGGTCGGGGCATCCAAACTGATGTCCTATTATCCCAAGGCCGATCATATCCGGAATAAGCACCTGCAGGTCGGCCCATGTGTGACTTTTGTCACGCAGCCTTTGCGCCAGAGGTTGTCCGGCCATTTTCCAGCATGCCCGGTACTCATTGAAAGGATAAGCCAGTCCTATTTTTGCAAATGATTCACAATGTTCATTTGGACCGAAATCACCAAAAGAATATGTTCCGGTATAATATTCCGGATCGCCGGCGTCTAATTTAAAGCCATCAACACCATATTTTGCCACAAGGTTATCCAGCTGTTCCCTGAACCATGCCTCCCCACCCGGATTTGAAAGGTCAATTATGGCACTGGCACCGTTCCACCAATCCACAATTGCAGGAGTCGTTTTTTCCTTGTCCCTGAAAACCATAAGCTTCTTACCCTGAAGATCACGGTAAACGGGGGAATCAGAACTGATGAAAGGACAGACCCACAGCATTACCCTGAATCCCATTGCGTGGAGTTTTTCAATCATAGATGCAGGATCTGAGAATTTCTCACAGTCAAACTCCCAGGTACCGTATCTGTCCTGCCAGTTATCGTCGATCATCAAAACCCCTGCCGGGAAACCATTTTTGACTATGTCCTCAGTATATTTGATCACATCCATTTCGTTCTGGTCATACTGTAGTTCTATCCAGGTGTTATATTGCGGATTAGTGAACATCAGAGGATCGGGAGTTGAACCTGTGGGAGGGAAAAATGTTTTGCTGCAATATAAAAATGCATCCTTCAGCGTCTCTCCGGAAGTGCCGGTGATGATCTCAGCCCCATGTGACCTGACTGATATTTTTTCACCGGTGATGGAAATCTCCATGGGTTTTTCACTCCATATGTATCTTCCCCTGTTTGAAAGAAAAAGCGGCTGTGCCTGATTCCCCTTACAGTCGCCCAACTGATCATAAGAGAAATTTCCTTCAGAATATGGCGAATTCCTTCCGTCGAGAACTGCTCCTCCCCACCAACTCTCTCCCTGAAGCAATTTCAGCTCGGTCACAATCTGTTGATCCTGTTTTTGTATGCAACTCGCAAGGAAAACCACAATCAGTAAACAGGGAAATGCCAGGCGATTTATTTTAATGGCCATGACTATCAATATTTAATCAAGGTTTATGAGAAAATCAATCAGTTTGGACATGTCATCAGATGAATTGAATTTTGTTCTATTGGCTTTGAGAAACTGTTTTATCTTGTCTTCTTTTCCCTTAAAAGAATTAAGAAGGCTTTTCCTGTTTAACAGGATAAATTCCCCTTCCGGTTCTGCAATATAAAACTGCCTTGTCCGGTGAAAAACCATATCCTTGTTGGCGCTGAGCTTGTAAAAGTTACCGTCCATCGGCATTGAACCATATGAATCTGATGAAGATGCTGCACTTGCTGTACCGTATGGATCCTTGTTCTGGATCTCTTTAAGTTCTATTCTTTCCTTAAGTCCGATCACTTTTGACCATTTACTCAACTGTTTTATATAACCTTTGTCATAATAGAATGTATCCTGAGCAATGGCCACATACCTGATATCTTTTTTATTGATAATGGCAAGCGTATCATGCGACTGAATGAAT